>CAKZUF010000037.1 GCA_937921685.1 uncultured archaeon | reverse complement strand
CTGATAAGCTCGGTTAGATGGACCCTCGAGACCGTGTCAGCTAAATAGATGATTATCCTCATAGCGCCCGCCTCCCATCGAAGGTAACACTTATCAGAGCCCCGCAACATATCGCTTGTTCAGAGTGTGGTAGATGAGGGTGTTACTCCCGGTCTGTACAGCGGCACTGGCGGCCCTAGCCCTCATACTCCTCCAAACACCTACAGCCGAGGCGGCGACAATAACAATAACCGTACAGGATTACCATGGAAACCCCCTTCCAGGGGCCTACGTCTGCCTCCAAAATGCTACAGGCTGTTACCAGGCCGTCACCAATAACAACGGCATAGCCACCCTCCAGAACATGAACCTTACACAGGAATACGACCTACTAAACATAACATACCTAGGCGTGAAAGTGAAAGGATTCACTAACTGGAATTACAGCAATCCCAGCCACCCCAAGACCTTCAGGACCGGCGTCTTTAACCTTAAGATATGTGTCGTTTCGTGGGGTGGGGTCCAGCCCATACAGGGCGCCACTGTGGAGGTTAGATCGACTGCAACAGAACCTGACGTGAATGTTGAGCAGCAGACAGGCAGTGATGGGTGCGCAACCTTCCCCAGACTGCCCGGGAACGGAACCTTATACAACTACAACGCCACCTACAGCCATCAAGTCTTCCAGCTCCGGATTGGAAGCAGTGAACAGACAGTCAGCCTAAACGAGAACAACTATGACAACATCACCGTTCCACTCCCCCTTTATCGTCTCCGCCTAACACTCCAGGACAGGGAAGGGAGGCCTATTCAGGGCCTTCAGACCCTAATATGGCGGGAGGAAAAGACTGGCCAGCCCCGGATGACGGCGACCAGCGACCAGGGCGGTGTCGTGGTCTTCAGCATGCTTCCCCAGGGCCGCTACATCTACGAAGTCGTGTATAAGGGGGACACGATATATTCTGTTGACCCGCCTGAGCTGGTTACGGATAACCGTGACAGAGGGCCTATCAGACTTCCACTCACGCGCCTGACGGTGGAGGTTTACGACCTCAAGAACAAGCCGCTAACCGCTTACACTAAGAGCTACCAGCTAGTCGCAAGGCTCTATGCAGACTCTAGGCTATATCTCGAGGCCGGCGAGAGTGGAGGGGTCCTCAGCCTGGGATACGTCTACGACGAGAGGGACTACCGCCTGATCCTCCTGTTCGAAGGGCAGGAGGTCGCCTCAAGCATCCTACAAAGCGGCGACATACAGACTGGGACGGTCAAGGTCCAGGCCAGATTCGGAGACTTCACAATCACTCTGGACAGCATAGGCTTCTTCGGAGGCCTCCAAAAAATAATTTCCCAGAAGTCCAGCATAAGGCTCTCGGTGGGAGGATACAGGCTCACCGAGCCCTTCAGCGGCGGCTCCATAACACTCCGCGACCAGCCCATCGTGAAATACAGCTACGCGATAATACTCGACGACCTAGTGATCGGAGAGGGCGAGCTAACACCCCCGCACGGCGAGTCCATCAGGGTTAGGCCCACCTCCTACACGGTCTCGGCCCGTGCATCATCACTGGACGATAAGCCTGTCGCAGGGGTTCTCAAGATACTCTACAGGGGCGAGGCCCTAGGGACGGTGGACATCGCCCGCGAGGGGGGACGGATTGAGGGCCTGGCCAAGCTTCCCTACAGGTACTCCTTCACCTATATGGGGGTTGAGGTAGCGTCCGGCGGCTTGGAGGCCGAGGCCGTCGTGGCGGGTGAGCTCTTCATAAGGGCTGGAGTCGCCGATGTCCGTGTGAAGATACTGGATAACGCGGGGGAGAACCCTCTGGCCGGCGCAATGGCCACGCTCACAGTGGCGTCCTATAGACAGGACTCGCTAACGGATGGGGAGGGGCTCGCATCCTTCCCCGACGCACCACTCGCCACAGGCACAATCACGATAAACTACCAGGGCGTGAAGGTCTATTCGAGCCCGGTGACATTCTCGCCGGAGCAGAGGCTCCTAGAGATACGGAACACAGGCGTCTACACGATGACGTTCAAGATTCTCGACGGCGAGGGCGGCCCACTCACCGGCGCGGAGTTCAAGCTAAACGTCGGTACACTGTCAGTTGCGGAGACACTTAGGGAGGGTGACGAGCTCACGCTGCGGCTCATCCCCAACGGAACACTCTCACTCTCGGTCAACTACATGGGCGTAAACGTCTACACGGGCTCCCACCGACCCCTCAGGAACGGAGAGCTGGTGGAGATTGTGGCCAAGGTCTTCAGGCTCCAGGTTGAGGTGTATGCGGTGGGGATGGAGGGGAGAGAGCTGCTGAGGGGCGCCAGGCTCCTCTTCGAGAGGGAGGAGAAGAGGCTCGCAGAGGCCGGCACAGACGGCGGGTCGGCAACACTGAGGCTTCCAGCCGGAGACTACACTATCCGAGTCAACTACAAGGGAGTACCCGTCGCCGACAGACTCGTATCGCTGACCGGCACACAGAAGATAGTCATAGAGGCAGCCGTGTACGGGTTTGCCGTAAAGGTCTTCGGACTCGACGGCTCTCCTGCAGCGAACCTCACAGTCAGGCTCTTGTTGGAGGGCTCGGACCAGCCGATAGAAGAGCTTAAGACAAACAGCGAGGGCGCCGCGTCGACGATACTTCCCGGAGGCCTATACACCATAGTATACGGGGAAGGAGACGCCGTAAACACTGTGAAGGTACCTGTCAAATCTGCGTCGAGCCATACACTTCTCTACGGTGAGGCTCGCTCCAACAGCCTCTACCCGCTCATCGCGGCTCCAGCACTAGTTGCATTATCTATATATGGACTATACAACTCGTTCAGGATAAAGTCTAGGGCGAGACAGCCCAGCACACAGCCCCGAGAGAGGAGAGGAGCATCGGAATGGGTTCGGAGGAGCCGGGAAAGATTGAGAAAGAACGTCTAGGCCGAGGCCGAAGGCTAGCCAAGTCGCTCATACCGGTCATCCTCGCTGTGGGGCTCGCGCTTCTAGGCTACTTTCTTCTGGGGGCTGTGATGAGGACCGATACACCATTAGTCGTAGTCCCGACTGGGAGCATGCGCCCCACAATAGAGGTGGGAGACATCCTCCTGATCCAAGGTGTGAAGCCGGATGAGATAGTCGCGGACCCGGTCCACGGAGATGTTATAGTCTTCTGGCAGCCGGGGGGTAGTGTGAGGATAGTTCACAGGGCGATTGGGAAGACAGAGTACGGCGTAATCACGAAGGGTGACGCCAACGCTTACCCAGATTTCTTCTCACCAGTCCCCTACAGCCTGATCGTGGGGAAGTGGACCGGCGTCAAGATACCGTCTTGGACAGGAGTGGGCTACCTGGCCCTCATACTTAGGGGCGAGCTATATCCACCACTCGGCCAGATAATCTGGATCACAATAATCCTCATCAACATACTCCTCATAGCTAGGGAGGTATTCTCCTCTCCAAAGAGTAGAGCCTCTCCCTGACAGCGCTGACCAGCAGCCCCAGCCTGCCCCCGCCAGCAAGCCTGGCAGAGTCTTCAACGAGGGCCCGGGCCTCTGACAGCAGTCGAAGAGCCTCTTCACGCCTATTAATGCTGAGGAAGGGCTCAACCCTGGAGAGCCTCACGGCCGCCTCTACGAGAAGGGCTGCGGAGCGGGAATAGGGCCTCGCAGGAGCCTGTCTATACCTAAGGGACACAGGGGAGCAGCGGACTCGAAGCCAGACATCATCGCGCACAGCCTCGTCAACCAAGAACTCGGAGACTGCTAACGCCTCGCATAGAATCGGAGCGCCCACCACCTCCCCCACACCAAAACTCATAGAGACAACACCTAGGTCGAGCGCAGCCTCAACAATATACTCAGGAGCCGCAACATTCACCGCGCCACGACCCGTCTTCAAAAGGTTCCGCGCCGTCTGAGACTCGATGTGAGGCTTCAGCAGGACCGCTAGAGGCTGAGAGACGACCCTACACCCCATCGCCGCGGCATGTGGAGAGCCATCCTCGCTGAAAGTCGTCACCACCACCTCGTAGTGAACCCCCTCCTCAAGCCCCAACGCCTCAAAGAGGCCTGAGGGATGAGCGACAACCCAGTCGAAGCCGCAGGTACCGCCCAAGCCAGATTACGACCCTCGAGGAGGCGCCCGAGCAGATAAAGCTACACAACGATTTAATAGATACTGTCCACGACTAGGGGGCGTGGAAGCCAACCAGAGAGTCTACCACGTCACCACCGGTGCCCAAGACCTCGAGAGAATACTTCTCACCGACGACATCGCCTCCAGAGCAAACATCGTCCTGAAGGATGCCAAACTCCTCCTCGGCCGCGAGGGCTACTACATCAGGATAGTCGGGACTGATGAGCAGCTGAAGAGGGTGGACGAGCTGCTCAGGGAGAAGGCGAGGCTCGTGGAGGGAGAGGAGCTGAGCCAAGTCCTCGCAAAGATAAGGGAGGAGGACGAACGCGCACTCTCAGGATTCGGCGGCATCTTCACAGAGTAACCACACCCTCAAAAATAAATCCACCCAATCCAAAGACAATATACGCGGGGGCAAGCGGGGGTTGCCGAGCCAGGTCAAAGGCGGCGGCCTCAAGATCCCACCAAACCGGAAGAGAAAGCCGCTCCCGAAGGGGTTCGTGGGTTCGAATCCCACCCCCCGCACACACATTTGTGGAGCGGGGGAAGGATAACACGGAAGGGAGTCATTATTCTACGCATCACCCACCAATTAGTTCAATACTGTGCAAAATATGCTATGAAGGATTGGCTTCTCGCTAAAACGCAAACAGCTTAATAGAGTAGAAGAGATGCTAGAAACCGATGATGCGCAAAGAATACATATTTATGGCTATTGCTGGATTTTTGTGGGGCTCCGGACATCCAGTAATCAGAAGCATACTTACGAGCCCTACGCCACACATGGATTCTATACAAATAGCATTCTTAAGCACATTAATCAGTTGCATCATCCTGCTCTCATTTATTCCCGCCCTAAAAATTAGAACTACAGGCATACGTAGACAAGCCGGCTTACTATCCATGTCTGGACTGGCAGGAAGCCTACAATTCGGTATATTCCCACTGCTCTCTTACACGGCCTTAGCCTATATTCCACCATCAACCAATGCAATGCTTATAAATACAGCCCCCATCCTCGTCGCACTTCTATCAATACCAACCATTAAGGAAATGCTAAGCAACATTGGATATCTTGGCATAGGCATAGCATTTATCGGAATAGTTCTCTTATTACAAGGACTAAGCATCACATCACCATCAGGGATCTACCCTGGAGCAATATTCTCAATTTTCGGCGCACTGGTAACATCAGCCTACTCGATACTTGGTAGGCATTTAATGAAGAACCATGAGCCAATACTGTCAACGGCAATATGCTCAGTCTTCGGAGCTCTTGTACTCACATTGATTACACTCGTAACTTCAAGACTTAACGATCTCATCTGGATAAACGTGACGCATATCTGGCTTGTTATTTACTGGGCGGCAGCACAAGCATTCGGTTCTCTATTCTTCTTCATAGCGATGCGTCACCTCGAAGCTCCTAGGGCCTCGGCATTCATGTTTATGAGCCCTTTAACTGCAACACTAATATCAGTAATATTCCTCGGCGATGAGTTAACCCCACAATTCTTGATGGGCTCATCACTCATCATAACTGGAATTATGCTTTCACAGAAAAGAACAAAATAAAGGCACAAGGAGTGGGAGATAGAGGCAATATGGACTGACCTCCCAAGCGTAGACCCGCAATCCAAGCATGGATAATAGCGGATATGTAGAGATGATAGAAAAGCTTATCTCAACGCAATGGGCTAAACGATGGTGTAGATTTGAAGTGTTTCACTCATCCTGATCGGGATGCTGTGGCTGTCTGCTCTGTCTGTGGTCAGGGGCTTTGTGAGGGTTGTAGTGTTAGGATTGCCGGGAAATTATATTGTAAATCCGACGCTGATAAGATCTTCGGAAGAGAGGCTGAAAGGGCAGAGAAATATGTGAGGCCGGCTTCTATCACGGTGGCAGCCATACTATTCTTTATCTTTGGAGCCTTAGGAATAATATCGGGTCTGGTCTTCTCGGCTTTTGCCGGATCAGCAGCCTCATTTACAAGCGTGCCTTTTATTGGTCCCCTAACAGGAGTAACGGCCGCGGGTATACTCCTCATAGGATTAGTAATTCTTGTTTTTGGTATACTGTATTTGGTTGCTGGGAACTGGCTTTGGGATGGTTTACGAAGAGGGGGCATTTTGGGGATCGCGCTGTCCATAATTAGCATTCTTGTCTCCTTACCTCTTTTATTCGTTTTAGGACCCCTAGCTTTATTCTTAGGACCCTTAGTTGCCCTAGCTGGTTTGAGTATAGTCATTGACATATTGTTGATAGTTTTGATAACTGTTGGTTGGAGTTCACTCAGGTAAGTGATTAGGGTGTAGATAGTGCTGCTAGTGGGTTGGTTGATGGTTTTTTAGGCCTCGTTGCGTGTTACTGGGTTGGGTTGAGGGTTTATAGTCCTTATGTGGGGTGGGTTGAGTATCCTGATAGGCCGTCTAGGATTGTCAGCCTGTGTCCTTCTGTCACGGAGATTCTCTTCATGCTTGGTGTGGGTGAAAGGGTTGTGGGTGTTTCGAGCTGGTGTCACAGGCCTCGCGAGGCTCTCGAGAGGCCGAAGGTGGGCGGCTACACGGAGATTCTCAGCGACAAGGTCAGGGAGCTTAGGCCCGAGCTGGTTTTCACGACTGTGGGTGCGCAGCGTAGGGTGCTCGAGAAGCTATTATCCCTCGGCTACCCAACATATCCGGTTCCGCTGCCCAAGGATGTCTACGCCATCTTGTCGATGGTGGTGGAGGTGGGTGGGATGGTTGGGGAGCCGGAGGCTGCTCTCAGCCTCTCGGACAGGCTGGCAAGACGCTTGGAGGGTTTGAGGGCCTTGAGGAGTGGGGATAGGGTGCCCAGGGTCTACGTCGAGATCGACTTGGGAGGCCCCACGGTGCCGGCCTACTTCAACCACATTAACTCCGCGCTCCACTTGGCGGGTATAGCCAACATATTCGGCGACTCCCCAAATGAATACCTGTATGGCATGAGGGTGGGCGACTACCCTGTGCTGGATGTCGCAGGAGAGCTGCTGAGGAGGGACCCCGACGTGATAGTCTACGAGTCTAAGAGCTTTCACCCATCACCTGATGAGGGTCTGGAGGTGATGAGGAGGAGGGGGCTGGAAGAGTTGAGGGCCGTCAAGACAGGCAGTGTCCTGACACTCCCAGCCGACACCCTTGCGCATTATGGCCCCTCGTTCCTGGAGGAAGTCGTAAAGGTCTGCAATAGGGTCTGGGAGATATTTCATCTACAGTCCTGACTCGACGGCTCCCCGCGTCTACTGGGGGTCTCGCCTCTGCGGTTATTTGGGGGGACGGAGGGTTTTTGACTGGGGGGCGCCCTCTCTGTGCAGGTGTCTAGTGTGGATAGATGGGAGGGGTATAGCGGGTTTCTCTTAGAGATGATTAGGGCGGCCGGGGCTGAGATTGGCGACGAAGTCGTCGTCGAGCGGCCTGACGGCTCGAGGTTTAGGGGCCTATTGATGTTCAAGGGCGAGCTCTCAGCCGAGAATGTCCTCGTGCTCAAGCTGAGCAACGGCTACAACATAGGAGTTGCTGTCGACCCCTCCTGCAGGATTGAGAGGGTTGCGGCTGGGCGGAGGCCAGCATTCACCCGCCCACCACCACCTCCCCAGAAGAGTGGCCTACCCCGGGTCAAGGTGATTGGGACGGGTGGCACGATCGCCAGCCGCGTGGACTATAGGACTGGCGCTGTGAGGCCGGCTATATCCTCTGAGGACCTAGTCTCCCTCGTCCCCGAGCTCTCCGAGCTTGCGTTGATCGACGCTGAAGTACTCTTCTCGCTGTATAGCGAGGACTTTACTGCTAGGGAGTGGGAGGCGATTGCTGAGAGGGTGAAGCGGGTTATAGATGAGGGGTTTGACGGTGTTGTCTTGACGCATGGGACTGACACGATGCACTATACGGCTGCAGCCCTTAGCTTCACACTCCAGAACCCCCCTGTGCCGATAGTCCTTGTTGGCTCGCAGAGGAGCAGCGACAGGCCCTCGAGCGACGCGGCGTTTAACCTGATGGGGGCTGTGTGGGTTGCTGCGCGGGCGCCCTTCGGCGAGGTCGTAGTCGCGATGCATGCGTGGCACTCCGACGAGGCCGTAGCCGTCCACCGCGGAACGCGGGTAGTGAAGATGCATACAAGCAGCAGGGACGCCTTCAAGAGCGTCAACGCCACTCCACTTGCGATTCTGAGCGGCGGGTCGCTCAGGATACTTGACAGTGACTATCACGCGAGGGGGGGCGACGGGTTCACCTATGCGCCCGGCTTCAGCGACAGGGCGGCCCTTGTCAAGTTCTATCCGGGGATGGGGCCTGAGTTCTTAGAGTATCTCGCAGAGCATGGGTTCAGGGGCGTCGTCTTAGAGGGGACAGGTCTAGGCCACGTAGCTAGGAGATGGATTCCCGTGATTAGGCGTCTGACTGGGGATGGGTTTTTCGTCGGAATGACCTCACAGTGCAGGTTTGGGAGGGTGAACATGAGGGTCTACAACACTGGGCGAGACCTATTGAACGCCGGAGTAGTCGAGTTGGACGACATGCTCGCGGAGGTTGCGCTCGTCAAGCTCATGTGGGCGTTGAAGAGGGCTGGGAGCCTTGAGGAGCTGGCGAGGTTGATGCTGACACCGGTGGCGCGAGAGGTTGGCGCCAGGGTTCTGCCGCAGGGTGTGGGTGGTGTATGAGCTACGAGGAGCTGGGCCTCAGGGTTGGGCTGGAGATTCATAGGCAACTGGACACTAGGCATAAGCTCTTCTGCAAGTGTAGCACCTCTCCGCCTGCACATGAGGGCTCTAAGCTCAGGGTGGTCAGGTTTCTCAGGGAGACCCAGAGCGAGCTCGGCGAGGTGGACCAGGCTGCCCGCTTCGAGGCTAGGAGGATGAGGAGGATAGTCTACGAGTATGACTTCAACTCTGCGTGTCTGGTCGAGCTCGACGAGGAGCCCCCACACCCAATCAACCCCGAGGCTGTCCGCATAGCCCTGACCACCGCCCTAATGATGAGGGCTAAGCCAGTCGACGAGATACACGTCATGAGGAAGATCGTGATAGATGGGAGCAACACCTCAGGCTTCCAGAGAACATGCATGGTCGCCCTAGGAGGTGAGATAGTTGTTGACGGCCAGCCTATCCCAATCCAGACCATCACGCTGGAGGAGGATGCGGCGAGGATAGTGAGGGCGGAGGCGGATGAGGTTGTCTACGACCTCTCGAGGCTTGGGATACCATTGATAGAGGTCTCGACCGGCCCCGTCCTCTACACGCCGGCCTTGGCCGCTAGGGCCGCTGAGGCTATCGGCAGAATCCTCAGGGCTACACGGGGCGTCAAGAGGGGGCTGGGCACTGTGAGGCAGGACCTGAACATCTCGATACGGGGGAGCGGCTTGATGGAGGTTAAGGGTGTCCAAGAGCTCGAGCTCATACCGCGGGTCATAGAGTATGAGGCTAGGCGGCTCAAACACCTCTTGAACCTGGTTGAGAAGCTTAGGGAGAGGGGTGTGGCTCCGGGGGCCGTGGAGGCCCAGCCCATAGTGGACCTGACCGAGGTCTTTAGGGAGAGTGGCAGCCGCGTGATACGCCGCAAGATCAGTGAAGGGGGCGTGGTTCTGGGGCTTAGGCTTCCGGGCTTCGCTGGGCTGTTGCGCGGCGAGGGCGACGTGAGGCTTGGGAGGGAGCTCGCCGAATACGCGAAGGCTTGGGGTGGCGTGGAGGGTATCTTCCACTCCGACGAGCTTCCGGGCTACGGCATCGGCGAGGACGAGGTGAGGGAGGCGCGGAGGCTGCTGGGTGTGGGCGACTCGGACGCCTTCGTGCTTGTAGCTGGCCGCGAAGCTAGGGCGAGGGAGGCTCTGGAGGCTGTGAGGATGAGGGCCGCTCAGGCCTGCACCAACATACCGGATGAGACGCGCGCAGCCCTCCCAGACGGCACCACAGTCTACATGCGTCCGCGACCCGGTTCGGCTCGGATGTATCCCGAGACAGACATACCGCCCTTCAGGGTCTCGCGCGAGGTCTTGGAGGAGATTGAGAGGAGCCTGCCACCTCCTCTCGAGAGGGTCGCCGAGGACCTTGTCCAGCGGTACAGACTCAGCAGTCAGCTTGCCTGGGAGCTCATCGACTCTGAGATGGTTGAGGAGTTTGAGAGGGTTGTGGGGCTTGGCGTGGCGCCCAGCGTAGTCGCCAGCGTCTTGACTGAGGGGCTGAAGCAGCTGAGGAGGGAGGGCTACAGGGTCGAGAACATCTCGCCAAGCCACATCTACGACTACTTCAGGCTCGTAAGCCTCGGCGTGACCGCGAAGGAGTCAGCCCTCCAGGTCCTAGCAGAGATAGCGAGGGACCCCTCCCTCACGGCTGAGCAGGCGGTTGACAGGCTGGGGCTTAGGGCGCCGCCGATAGAGGAGGTGAAGACCTTCATCGAAGAGCTGGTCTCGAGCGTTCCGGCCGGTGAGAGGGGGTCCGCGGCTGGCCGTCTGATGGGTGAGCTGATGAGGAGGTATAGGGGGAGAGTGGACGGCGGCCTTCTCAACAAACTCTTAATGGAGAGGCTTCGGGCCCGGTAGTTCTTCACGCCTCCTCAACGCCGGCCTCTGTCTTGGAGAGCCTGAGGGCTGTGTATGCTGCTAGGAGGGCTGTGGGTGCCGCAAGCTCTGTGGGGAGTGTCATCGCTGGTGCCAGATCTACGACAAGGTCTGCAACCCTGTAGATTCCCTTCGGGACACCCTCCCTAGAGCCGAAGAGGAAGTTGATGCGCCTGGCAGAGCTGTAGAGCTCCGCGAGCCGCTCCGAGGCCCTTGAGAGCTCCACGCCCTCCGGCTCGAAGACTATTATCGGCTCACCCCTCCTAGCCCTGACCAGCTGGTAAAGGTCTTGGACCGTGACGCTGACCCTCCTCGGCCTCCTAGCATAGGCCCTGAGCTGGACCTCAAACCTGCTCTCAAGCCCCTCCAATACACCCAGCAGAAACTCTGCGAGAGACCGCGCGTCAACCGGCTCCGAGGGTGCGACCACGAGCTCGCCCACCTCAAAGGCCTGGACAGCCCTCCCAATCCTCGCACCCATCTCCCTACAAGACTTGGGCGGCCCAACATACGGCATCTGAACCACGCTTATCTTGCTGAAGAAGCCCCAGGCCTCCCTCTTCCCCGGCCCCATCTTAACCCACTCCCGCCCACCCTCATAGACCGAGAGATACGCGGCGTCGTCGATGATCTCGACCCGCACGACCACGTCCGGATGGTCCAAGTCGACCGGCGCAGAGTATTCGCGCTGTATCGCCGCGCCTACTGCGACGTTTACATCTAAGCTTGTGAAGCTGTGCCGCCCCCTCCTCACAGTCCTGACGGCGAAGGACTTTCCGCCGTCGAGCCTGCCTCGGGCCGCCCGGACCGCGGCCTCCGCAATCCCCTCCAAGCTATCCGCCCTCGCAACCGCCGCCACCTTGTAGACGCTCTCAGACTCCAAGACCTCCAAGAGTATTCGCTGGTAGAGGCCATCCGGGTCGCTGCACCGCACCACACCCACAAGCCCCACGTACCCTCTAGGCCTAACCACCACCTCGGCACCGGGGTCCAGCTCAGCTATCCTCGAGGCGCAGACCTCCTCAAGACCCAGCGGAGTCTTAACCAGTATCTCCAAGACCCATTCCCAGCCTCCTCGAGCCGACAATCCTAGCCCTAACCTCTCTGAAGTATCTGCGCTCCCTCCGGACTGTCTTATCGAGGATTGTGGCGGCCGTGTAGAGCTGGGCTAGGTCCCCGTGTGCGAGGAATCTGATGAGAAGGGGATAGGCATGGGCCCTGAACTCCCTCTCACTCCACCCCTCCTCCACGCAGAGCCTCACCAGCGCCTCGATACTATCCCTGAAGCTCTCGAGGCCCGGAGCTTCACACCCGCAGTCGAAGCCCTTTGCGAAGAAGAAGACGTAGTCGAAGGGCATCGAGTCTACTTGGAGGGCGTGGAACGTTGTCTGGTAGGCCTTGAGATATGGTTGCGGTGAGGCTCCGATGAATCCGAACCCCGCCTCCCTCAGTGCATTGAAGAAGGCCGCGACCACGGAGGCGTCCTTGCTGTTGAATGTGGAGATTAGGAGGCCCGTGGGCTTGAGGACCCTGTTACACTCGGAGAAGACCTCCCTCAACCCCTCACAGTAGTCCCGGAGCGTCGAGCCCCTAGCCCTGTTTATAACGACCTCACCCTCCTTAGGCGAGGACCTCCCGAATATCCAGAGAAAATAGTCTGAGAGCTCGGCGTAGTTCACGTTGTCGCCGTAGGGCGGGTCTGTAATTACCGCTTCCACGGACTCCGAGGGGATTGGGAGACTTCTCGCATCCCGGTTCAGGACCATGTAGGTGCAACCCTTCGACAGGTCCTCGAAAGAGCTAGCATCCCGCACATATTCGCCGATGTAGGTGTTCGAGTAGGTCTTGCCGCGGATTATTGCGTGGGCCCTGTTCATAAATTGCCTCCAGACATTCACCTCGACATGCCTTGGGTAGATCCAGTAGGCGTGCATCGCCCAGCCCTCGAGAATCCTGCCCCTCAAGTGGCTCATCTTTGAGGCCCACTTCAACGTGCTGCTGAGCGTGAAGAGGAGGAAGGACCTGACAGACTCTAGGCCCCCGGAGCCACAGACCTTCTCAACCTCCTCCTTGATCTTGAGGATCATGTAGAGGTTCCGCGGCGTGTATAGCTCGTCGAAGAACCTTAGGCCGAGTTTGAGGAGGTCTCGGGTCTTGTCGCCGTGCGGTATCTCGACTCTCTCGAAGCTGGGTGGGCTTGGAGGTGGTGGAAGGTCGCCAGGCTCTGGCCTCTTCTCTCCCCGCCCGCCGCAGGCCGGACAGCTGTATCGGGTCCTGACCGGCTCTCCACTACCCGACAAGAATTCGGTCCAGTGTGCCTGGGCTCCACCACCACAGGAGGGGCAGCGGACATGGTAGAGCCTCTGGGCCAGCGGCTCAACACTTCCAGCGACCATGCCCAGCGCCTTCTCATACAGCTCCAAGTCTAGCGGCTCGACCTCGTGTCTCATGATGAATGCTGCGAGGGGGTTGATGTCAACTGCTATCACTCTCCTGTGCTCTGCGAGGCCCTCTACGAGGACGACTCCTCCACCTGCGAATGGGTCGAGTATCAGGTCGCCCGGGCTCGTGAATTCTTGGATGAGGGTTTTGAAGAGTTTCCAGGGCCTCCTGGCCCAGAACTTGTGCATCGTATAGACTGGAGTGTGGGTTGTGGCTTGTAGTGTTCCAAGCCCCTTGATTTTGGAGGCTAGCCTAGACGGCGCGTGCGGGTCGATGACGGGCTGCTGGCCGTCGAGCCTTGTGCCGCTCTCCTTCGGCACCACTCATCCTCCAACCTGCTCGGCGCTCTTAACCATTGAGGCCATTCTCCTAGGGGCTCACCCTCTCAACGCTCTCCCACATCCTCTCGGCATCCTCCCTTACCGCAGAGTTCTCAAGCCTCGCAGGGCCTTGGAAGCGCATCCTGTGCACCACCGCAGCCATCGCCAGCGCCAGTGCATAGGCCCTATCACCAGTCTCTAGTAGCCCGACGAGATAGGCTCCCCCCACGACGTCGCCCGCACCCACAGTGTCCACAACCCTGTCAGCCCTCACCAAGCACCTCAAGACCACGCCACCCCCACAGACCCAGATGCCTTGTGAGGTTGAGGAGGCCACTACGTCACAGCCCAGCGCCTCAGAGGCCTTGACAGCGGCTTCGCGCGGCGTAGAGTATCCGAGGACCCTGTACTCCTCCTCGGAGAACCTCAGGACGCTTATGCCCCTGAACGGCTCTAGGCTTATCGGCCTCAGGGACACGCTGCTGTCTGCGCCGAGGACCCTCATCAACCCCTGCGGGTCCAGCGCAACTTTTCCAAACCTCCCCACAGCGGCCGCGACGAGCTCAGATGTGATCTCGCCGGCGACGGGCCCGAGATAGACGGCGTCCGCCTCGATCTCCAGCTGCCCCGCATCTATACCCACACACCTAGCCGGAACCCACATCCTCCGGCCGCCATCGACCCTCTCAATCCTGAAGCGAGTAGTCGCATGGCCCTCCAGCACCCTGACGTGGGACGTGTCCACGCCGAGCTCCCTGAGCCTATCCAAGAGCCAGAGGCCGTCGGGCCCGATGTTGGAGACCGCTAGGGCCCTGTGCCCGAGCGAGGAGATCGCGAGGCCTGCGTATGTTGGGACGCCGCCGGGCGATACTCTCCCACCCCCGCGCCATACCACCTCGTCAACCACCACATGGCCCACGACGCCGATCCGCAGCACAGAGACTCAACAAGCCATGCCCACAAAACAAGATAAAACCCTATGGATAGGAGTGGGTTGCCAGCACCCGGCTTTCGCGCCCGCTCCCGCAAAGCACTACTCGCCGGGCGGGTAGGGCTTAACTTCCGGGTTCGGGATGGGACCGGGTGTTTCCCCTACCCTATGACCGGCAACCCACCGGGGGAGAGAGGGCTGGACCACTAAATAAACATCCGCCGTCCAGGCCTATGGAGGGAGGCGGGTTTGGCGGGCGGGGCGCTGCTGAGTCTAAGGCTTGAGAGGGCAGTGGCTCTTAGGAGGCTTAACAGGTTTGTCGTCGAGGCCGAGGCGGGTGGGGTGAGGGTTCTGCTCCACACAAGGAATACTGGGAGGCTCTTGGACCTGCTCTACCACGGCGCCCCGCTCCTCTACGCGCCCCGGGGGAGTGGGAGGACGGAGGGGGTTATTGTCGGGGTGGAGGTTGATGAGGGCTTGGCGGCTGTCATAGACCCTTACACGCAGGTCTCGGCTTTTGAGGAGGCTTGGCGGAGGGGGCTGATAGGCTGGCTTAGGGACTGGGTTGTGAGGGGCAGAGATGCCGCATACCGGGGCTCTAGGATAGACTATCTCATAGAGGGTGCTGATGGTCTCGGGCTCTTGGAGGTTAAGTCCGCCGTCTATCTCTCGGAAGAGGGGGCCTGTATGTATCCTGACACGGTTAGTGAGAGGGGGAGGAGGCATCTGGACAGGCTTGTGGAGGCGAGGGGCGAGGGTATGAGGGCCATTATAGCGTTCATCGCCGCCCATCCACGGTGCACACACTTCAGGCCCTGCTGCAGGGTTGACCCCATCCTCTGCGAGAGGCTCAGGGCGGCGCGGGGGAGGGGCGTCGAAATACACTCAGTCAAGATGCATTTGGAGGGTGGGGAGGTTCTGCTGGACTCCCCAGACCTACCGGTAGAGCTGGGGTGAGGCTACTCCTCAGGCTTGAGCTTCTCGCCGAGATAGCCGTAGACGCCGACCTTGAGGACCTTCAGGCTGAGGAGGGCGCACTTGAGCCTGACTGGGCTGAGCTCAATCCCCAGCATATCAAGTATCTGCTGCCTATCAATGCTCTTGATGTCCTCGAGCCTCATGCCCATTACCCTCTGGGTGAGCATGGAGGCTGAGGCCTGGCTGATCGCACAGCCCTTCCCCCTAAACTTGATGTCCTCGACGACACCATCCCTAACCTTGATGTGCATCTCGACAACGTCGCCGCAGAGTGGGTTAGAGTCCTTCACGCGGATGTCGGCGTCCGGTATCTCGCCATAGTTCCGCGGATTTCTATAGTGGTCGAGGATGTTCTCCAGCTCAGGTGAAGCCATCCAAACTAGCGGGGTGGGCCGGCACAATAATAACTTTTAAAAAGTGTGAAGAAGCGAGTAGCCGCGACAGACTATCTGGAGACCGGCCTCAGCAGTATCTTACAGCTACTATCCCCCATGTTTATGCACTCCACCTCCTCAGACTCGTACCTCTCACCCTCAAAGACCTCCACGGCACCCTCAATCATCCCTCTAACCCACTGAGAAGTGGGTGGGCGCCTGAAATCCCTGAGGATGTGACACTCCAAGTTGTCGGTTAGGAGCGCCGTGACAGTCTTGCCCTCCCCGCGGTTCAGGCTCAGATACCTCACATATCCTAGGGCGCGGAAGAAGAGCTCGGCACCCCTATACATCGTATCCCGATCCCTTACATTCAGCGTGTCGGAATAGATCTTCGCGGCTGTGACGCCTATATTCTTTCCGGCGTGGTAGAGGAAGACTGCGCCTGCCTCCCCAAAGGTCTGGTAGAGCCCTCTGAGAAAACCACTCAGCGCCGGCTCCCCGATCACCAGTGCGCGAAATCTGAGGAATCCCTTGTAGTCGGAGTAGGTGTCTCCTATGATGTCGGGGAGTGGGGTGGTGAGTATTTGGGGGGAGCTGATTATTTTTGAAGACTCGAGCCCAGATATGAGGTCTCTCAAGACATCCTCGCCAACGCCGCCCACATCTATAATGGCGAGGAGGAAGAGCTCGCTGGGGTTCGCTGAGTTGGGTGCGGCCTCGATCGAGACGAGACTCATCCCCCTATCGAGCAGTTCCTGAATAACCCGCTGTAGGCTCGGCCCAGCGTCCGGAATCCTCGCGCCCAGACCAACCACTCTCCTACCCGGAAAATGACCTAGAAGTAGAAGGTCTCGGAAAATAATCTCTTTACTCAACGAGCCTTCAATGAAGCCGCAGCATATTTAAGCCTATTGCTTATAACATATAACAGGGCAGACACACGTCTTACACATATATGACTATCCGCCATTCAATACGACGACGTCCAGCGCCATGTTCATCTCCCTGCAGAGCCTGTAGATTCTCTTCTGACACTTCTTGACATACACCTTCATGTACTCTGGCGGGATCTCGATCCTCAGCTGGTCGCCAACCACCCTCAGCCTGTATCCGCGGATGTGTTTGCCAAGTATTGATGAGGCGATGTCGGCTACCTTGTTGTCGGCCTCACCCTCGGCTCGCCCGCCTCCCTCGCCTGCAGGCACTATGAATGTTCTCTCGCCGAAGACGTATAGCTCATACTCGACATTCCCTGTCAGGAAGTCCTTCACCAGGACGGTCGGCCTGGCTAGGTCAGCCTTCCTAAGACCCCTTGGAACCTTCACAACAACCTCGAGCGTGTATATCTTGGAGACCGCGCCCTTATCCATGAATATCACAGTATCTATGACGGATGGGATTACGCCGATGTCGAGCCTCTGCGCAACTCGCTGGATTGCGTCGATTGGTGTCGTGGCGTGTATGACGCCGACCATCCCGATCCCCGCCAGCCTCAGGTCGATGAATATCTTGAAGTCGTCTGTATCCCTCATCTCGTCGAAGACCGTGTAGTCCGGCCTGCTGAGCAGGAGGACGTCGTAGAGCTCGCCGTGGGTTGCCGCTGACTTGGAGTACTGTGTAATCTCGCTTGAGACCTGGAGGTCGCGGGGGCTCTCTATTGTCTTGACGACCATGCCGAGAGACCTGTAATACTCGGCCAAGGCCTGGGCGAAGGTTGACTTACCCATTCCCGGCGGCCCAGCCACGAGTATGCCCTCAGCCTTCTCCACAAGCCTCGCCATGAGGCTCGGGTGCAGGTCATAGTCCTCGAGGCTCTTCCTCACTATCGGCCTCACGACCGTGACCTCTAAGCCGTCACTCAGCGGAGGCCTTGTGATTACGATCCTGAAGTCGCGGAGCTGGACAATCATTGTGTCGCCCTTCTCCACCTCTATGAATGACTCCCTCCCGAGCGTTGAGTAGACATCCATCATTATCTGGGCTATGATGAGCTCGAGCTCCTCCCTACTCATCGGCCTGGCCGACAGCTCCTCAAACCTCCACGCACCCGGGACCCCCTTCTTAACCCTTGGAGGGACGGACTCCTTAAGGTGGAGGGACATTACGCCTCCCTGGAATATCTTCTCGAGGTCTAGGATCTTGCTCGGGGCAAGGTATCTGAACCTGATTGAGAGGGCCTCGCAGAGCCTAGCCGTGACGGGGTCCGAGGTCACTATCTCTCCACCACTATTAACTGCTAGCGTCCTCAGGGCGGTCCTCAAATCCGCCGCTCCACCCTCAACGTCCACGATCTCCAGGGTGGCTCCAGCCCGCTCGCACGCCTCCCTCAAACTCTTGAAAGCGTTAATGCCCGCCTCATCCCCCCGCCTAAGCTTCTCCTCCAAACTCCTCAAAATTCCAGAGTATACCAGCACCTTGCCAGCAAAACCATTCTCCAAAACCCACTTCTCCATAAGCCTAGACGTGATAACTAGCTCGTCCGGGATAAGCACCTGCATGCCCTTACGTTACGACCCTCTACACCACTACTACCCCCGCCTCTCTATTTTAAGATGATAGAGAGACCACCACGACCAGTTCTGGCCCCACTGGCGCCAAAACTGCTTAAATATTGAGGGATTGTCGAGTCATTTATGAAGTTAAGCTGGTCCTTAGCATCTTCAACCATATCCGGGCTATTAGAAGAGGCACGTCTATGCGAAGAAGTAGGACTGGACGGCATTTGGTTCCCCGACTATCAAGCCCCATTCGCCGAGTGGCCTGAACTATATGTTGCCCTAACCTCGTTAGCGTGGAGCACGCGCAAACTCTTTCTCGGCTCATTAGTGACCGATGTGTTGAGAAGACACCCGATGGTCGCAGCACACGCCTTCGCGTCCCTTAGCCACATAGCCCCAAACAGGATTATACTTGGGCTTGGTGCTGGCGCAGGGTCAAGCCACTTCTACTACGGCATCAGACTAGACCATCTAGCGGCGAGGCTTGAAGAGGGGATAGCAGTAATAAAAGCTCTCTGGAGGGCTATTCCTGAAAAGCCCGCCGATTTCAAGGGCAAACATTTCAGCTTAGAGAGGGCAGGATCACCATTAAAACCAGTAAGCAACATCCCCATTTACCTGGCATCGTATGGTCCTAGAATGATTGACATAACAGCTAGGATGGCTGACGGCTGGATACCTGAATCCCACACGCCCAGCACGTATAAGACAACGCTTGAAAAGATCTATTCATCGATGGAGCAATTTGGAAGGGAGGCTGAAGAATTAGAACCATGCCTTGCGGTAATCTTCTACCCTTTTGAACCGGACGAAGATGCTTACAAACGCATTCTTAACGCGGCAAAACACTACTTGGCCGCATACCCGGACATACAGTGGTCAGCCGGACAGGGAGCCGACCATCCAGGCTTAAGGACGCAGGAACTCATGTTGATGCCTGAGTTTTGGAACGCGCTGGCCAATAAGGTTCCCGACAAGCTAGCCGATTCAACAATTGTTTATGGCAATGTCGAAGAATGCATAGACAGGATTGCAAAATTTAGAGACGCGGGTTGTCTCCACATATTACTAGAGCCCTACTGGATAGAGAAAGATAGGATAACTGAGGCCTTGAGGATTTTAGGGCAGAAAATTAAGACAAAAATCGATAATCCATAAAAAACGAGGCGCCTAACCTTCGCGACGAATAGGTTTACTGGATTCTCTCCCACCTGCCGCTTTTCATCGATTTGTATGCTGCGTCTAGTATCTTGTTGACAATGTAGCCGTCCCTGTAGGTTTCCCTCGGCATCCTCCCCTCAGAGAAGGCTTGTATGAAGTGTTGGAGCTCGTGCAGGTAGCCGTAAAGCTCGTGTTCGCGCCAGATGGGGTACATCCACCCCCGCGCAACCTCCGCCTTCTCAACCACGTAGCCAACCCTCTCCTCCGGCGCCACCGTGAAAACCCTTACACCGGTCTCCCGAGTCACGTCTATGAACGCAGCGCCCTCAGAGCCGTAGACCTCATACCTAAGGTCCAGCCCCCCATGGGCTGCCCAGCTGTTCTCGGACTGACCCACCTGCCCGCCCCTATACCTGACAAAGGCGAGGCTGTTGTCCTCGGCCCTAGTCCTAGAGCCGTGGACCAGTGTATCTCCCCACCCCATAGCCTCAACCGGCTCGTCGCCGATGAAGTAGCGCGCAACCTCAACCGAGTGGCAGCCCATGTCTAGCAGGGAGCCCCCGCCTGAGAGCTCCGGGTTCCAGAACCAGTCGGAGTGCGGGCCGAAATGCGCCTCCCTCGTCCTAACCCAGAAGACCCGCCCTAGCGAGCCGTTGTCAATCATCTCCTTAACCCGCGTGATCTGTGGGGCGAAGACCTGGTTCTCAGCATAGCCGTGTAGGACCTTATGCCTCTCAACCGCGCTGAGCATCTTCTCCGCCTCTTCTGAGCTTCTTCCAAGGGGCTTCTCGCAGATCACGTTCTTGCCGTTCTCCGCCGCGCGTTCCGTGGCCTCGAGGTGGAGGAAGTTGGGGAGGCAGATGAGGACTGAGTCTATCTCAGGGTCCCTGCACAGCCTCTCCAGATAGTTGTCGCCATGATATGTCTTCCTCACGCCGAATCTCCTAGCCAGCTCCTCCACCGGCGCCTGCCTCCTGCTGCCTATAGCTACGAGCTCGACCCCTGGAATCTCCTTCAGCGAGGGTAGATGGAAGTAAGAGACGACGAAGCCCGAGCCCAGTATACCTAGTTTTACCGAGCCCATACCGCGCATCGCTCTACTATCTAGACCGGTAAAAAGCTTTGCCCCCCGTCGGCCCTAGCCACGGAGCTAGGCGGCCCCTATCCGCGCCCGGCCCAGAGCCTCAACCCTCCTTATCGCGGCGAGCGACTGGCCGAGCATGCATAGGCCCCAGAAACCGTTCACGAGCGCGAGGGAATAGTTTATGCTTGCGTAGAGTGAGCCGGCCAGCGACCCGACGTCGAGCCGGCCATTGTTGAGCTCGTTTAGACCGGCCCAGAGGATCATGAAGGGGAGGGAGGTGCCGAATAGCAGGCCCGTGAACCAGAAGACCCTGTCATAATGTATCAGCCTAGATATTCCGCTCAGCCACTTGTCGAGTGAGTACTGGAAGCCATGCAGCTCGTCCCTTCCGCCGTTCAAAAACCTCTCGGCAAAGTGTATGCTCTGGCTGTAGAAGCTTCTCTCAACGTTTCTGGCCTGCTCAGCCCGCCTGACATAATACTCGGTTGTGGCGAAGAGCGGCGGGACTAGAGAGAGGGAGATGAGGCTAAGCAGTGGGCTGAGCTGCATCATAGCCGCGAGCGAGGCCATCATAGTCAAGAAGTTCGGAAGAATCACTGTAAGGCTTGTCGAGTTGTTCCAGATCACAAAGTCGACGTCGCTCACAATCCGACCTATGACGTCTTTGGAATCTCCTCCCACAGGGGCTGCGCGGTTTACGATGCCCCTCTTAATCTCCACGATCCCGCGGGCCATGTACTGCCAGAAGGGTTTTAGAAGCCACTCGCTGGCTGAGACGGCGGCCGCCACTATCCCGAGCGATAGCAGCCCCTGGTTAAGCAGTCTCGCATCGGGGGGCGAGGAGCTTAAAGCCGCCACCACGTCCCTCAAGATTAGTGGAAGCATCATGCCGAGGGCGATGGACCTGATGAGGAATGTCGCCGAGGCGTAAACAAGCCCTCTAAGAGTGTTCCTCCTCCCAACACCTTCAAGCATAAACCTCGTAGTCGTCCCGAGCATCTCAGCAATCTTCAGAACCATCGATGAGAATACAGCCTAACCCCACCATTTTAGGCTAACCCAAAAGATGCCCTAGAGCTTGGAGAACGGTTCAGCAAGCCATCTCTGACAGGGATGCGCAGCCAGACTTCCGTCCCATAATTTGATTAACACATGCGATTTTAGAGGAGTTTATAGACGGGTTTATATTATCCGCCGGTATTACCATTATGTGTTGTCTGGCCTCGCCTCGGTGAAGGAGGTGAAGGTGACTAAGACGCTCAAGCGCTACTGGAGGCTCCGGGTTCCCAAGGAGCTGTCCCGGGGAGCCGCCTTTATCGTGATAGAGGCGGGAGGGGAGAGGTGGCAGGTAAGCTTGGACAGGCATGGGAGAGTCTACGTGCCCACCAGGCTCAGACCCATGTTCGACAAGGCTAAGACAATAGTCATGAGGCGGGAGAACGACACAATCGTCGTCAAGCTCCTCAGCTTCTAAAAACCCAATTTCTCCCCTATTTAGAGAAGAGCCTCCCCTTCACAACCAGTACTAGGATTAGAGTGTTCCAGAGGAGGCTGAGGACGATCCAGAGGGTTATTTCCAGGGCTCCGTAGAGCCTCATGCTCCGGAGGTATAGGAGGCCTAGGATCGGTGGGAGTGTCAGGATCAGGGCTAGGGTTAGAGTAATCCAAAAGTAATTCTTATATTTGGAGACTTTCATAACACCACCACAACACCAACATACCAGATACTGTCCGGATAAGGATGGTATTTAAAGAATAGATGGGCTTTTCCCTTCATACAACACCTGTAGCCAGAGGCTTAGGGTATTTAAAGCGTTATCCGGACACTGCCAGCTGTCCAGATCGGGGGGATAGCGGTAAACCCACAACCTCCCACCATTTGAATAGTGTAGCCTAAATACATAGGTAGCATCTCGTGGAATGTGGTATTTCGCGGAGGATTTGACTGTTGAGCCTATCTTCCTGACCTCGCCGTTCTTCACGATCCCGAATATGGGGAGGAAGTCCGCCCATTATATGCCCATTCATGCCCTAGTTAGACCTCTACATCTGGAGGCAGTCATATGTGTGTCAGGCCAGTCCAAACTAAGCATCTACTCTAAAAAAGAAGTAAATACTAGTCGTGAAAGGGCCTCTAAAGACACTCCTCGGCCTATTATCAACCCTTCAACATACTCTAGTCCTTTATTATTTATTGTTAGCCCAAAACAACGCTCAGCCTGTCTCCTTCTATCGAGGTTCTTGCTGTATTTGTCCTCAGCTCTATTAAATGGGGCGCGAAAACGTCCCTTCAGACCTCGGCCTCAAGCTTAACTGATGAAGGTGTTGGTGTTGAGGG
>CAKZUF010000036.1 GCA_937921685.1 uncultured archaeon | reverse complement strand
ACCGCAATCGCTATAACAATCGCCACCGCGACCAGAATCACCGTTGCGACGACCGGGCTTATACCCGCCTTTCTCCGAACCATCATTACGTGAGAAAATACAGGCTCCCAAATATATGTATTGCTACCCCAGTCTTCCAGTGGAAGTTCTCGTGGAAGTTCTCGCGATTTTCAATAAAACAACTCTTATATATGGTGTGCGAGTGGGTAGACTAGAGTCATGGGCTTCTCAGAGAGCTTCACGAGCTTCTCCTACTCAAACTTCAGGAGCCTCGGAACCCTCCTACTGAGGATTGCGCCGGGCATCCCCTCAAAACTCGAGAGCGCCGGGAAACGCATATACCCCGAGGTCTTCACCTCCATCGTAGCCGCCGCAACAGTCATATCAGCAGCCATAACCATCCCCCTAGCAGTCTTCACATACCTACTTACAGGAAGCCTATTGGCCCTAGGCCTCCTAGGCGGAATACCGGTAATCACCCTAGGCCTCGGCTTGGCTTGGCCATACATGGCTGCATCCTCAGCAGCCACCCTCTTCGAGAGCGAGGTCCCCTACGCCGCCGCCTACCTAGCCGTCATGTCCACCGGCGGAATCCCACCATACAAGAGCCTATCTAGGCTGGCCCAGAGCCAGCTAATGCCCAACATAGCCAAGGCAGCAAGGCTGGCAGACCTAAACGTCAAGGTGGGAGGACTGGACCCGGTCTCAGCAATCGAGAAGATGGCCAAAGGCCTCCCAAGCAAAGAGTATAGGGACCTACTCATGGGCTACGCCTCAACGATAAGGAGCGGCGGAGACGTAGTCCACTTCCTAATCAGGAAAACCGAGCAGATATTCACGTCTAGGATGGGGAAGATGAGGATAGTCGGCGAGAGAATGGGGATGCTGATGGAGGGATACGCCGCCATAACAATGATGCTCTCACTAGTCCTCTTCACAATCTACATAGTCTCGAGAGCCCTTCCGACAGAGTTCCTCATAATGCCTTCAGAACAATTCGCCATGATAGCCTACCTATTTCTACCACTCATGTCAGTCTTCTTCCTCTATCTCGCAGACATAAGCCAGCCGAAATACCCGGTCACAGACCCGCGCCCCATGAAGGTCCTATACCTCACAATGCCCGCAGCCTTCACATTCCTCGCACTATTTGCGATACCCTTCTTCCTCACAGACCTCCAATACATAACACCATTCGACACAACCTCCTCCATCATAGTCCAGATCAGAAAAACGATGGGCATAGAGGCCGGCTACGAATCCTCCATAGCCCTCATCCTCTTCTCAATAATCCTCTTCACACCAGCCGCCGTAGCATATCAGAAATACGGCTCAGAAAACTTCTCAGTCGTCCACGGACTCACACTCTTCCTCAGAGACATAACAGAGGTGAGAAAAACAGGCCTAAGCCCCGAGAGATGCATAATCGACCTCTCAAGAAACCCCTACGGCGCCTTCAGCAAACACCTCAAGATAATGGCCCGGCAGATAGGATGGGGCATGCCCCTCAGAAAGATCTACGAAGACTTCGCCAAACGAACCTACGGATGGCTCGAGAGAGCCGGCGTCTTCATACTGATAGACGCGATAGACGTCGGCGGCGGAGCCCCAGAGACCTTCGAGGTCCTAGCATCCTTCTCAGAAGACTTGGAAGAGATTGAGAGGCAGAAGCGCGCAACACTCAAGCCCCTGATGATAATCCCCTACCTCACAGCCGTCCTACTCATAGTCGTCGTAGTCATACTGGTCTCGTTCATGAAGGGCCTCCTAAAACTAGCCCGCCTAAGCATCTCCTCCGCAGAGTTCATACACTTCTTCCTCCCACCCGTCATAATAATAGCCGTCATAAGCGGACTGGTAGCCGGAAAAGTCTCAAGCTCAACAATAGCCGGCGGATACAAACACGCGGTAATAATGGCGGTAATATCACTAATCGCTATATGGTTGTCGGGAAACATAACAGTGGGGCTATTCGAGCTCCAGACTACTCCATAAGCTCAACAACGCCGCCGATAATATCGATCCTCTTCTTCTCCTTCAGATACCTCATAGCCCGAATAATCACATCCCTCGGATACGGCGTCTTCACAAATATCTGCCAATACGGAATCGGCCCACTCCTCCTAAGAATAGCGTCTACAATATAGTCGGCAATCGGCTTAACCTCCTTCTCCAACTCTTCCAAACTCACACCCGTAGCAGCCAGCTGCGGAGAGCCACCAGATACAGGTTGAGCCGCAACAGGCTTGGCAACAGCCTCAGCCCTCCTAGCAACGGGGAATGGAGGCTTCCTCACAGTAATCCCAGCCTCAGCGATCAGCTTCTCCGGATCGGCATAGTAGGAGAGGATGATGCTGGCCACTCTATCATTATCCGTTATCTTATTCTCACGCATCCACTCGAGAAGCTCCTTCCGCCTCCAGAGCTCAAGCATCAAATCCTCCTTGCTCACACCATTCATGATCGAGATATTCTCGAGCTGGAGACTGTTGGCAAAGTTGACGCGGAAGGTGTCTGTGACAGGATCCCACTCCGCAATCTTCCTATACCTGTGGGCGTCCTCAACCTCCCAGACAAACCTAACCCGCCTCCCGAATAGCTGCGCCTTGCCGCGAAGCTGCACCCTCTGAATCAGCGCCATTGCGTCGAGCAGCGAGATATGAGTCTCAGGAATATTCATCGGCGGGCTCATAAGCCTCTTAACAGCACTCTCCACATCCTCGGCGTGGACAGTCGTCAACCCTCCATGCCCAGTCGCAATGGCCTGGAACAGGACAAAGGCCTCCTCACCCCTAACCTCACCAACTATCAGGTAGTCAGGCCTATACCTCAGGCTCGTCTTGACCAGGTCGAAGAGAGCCACAGCACCCCTCTCCGTCGCCCCGAGGCCATAGCTCTCCCTAGTCACAAACCTGACCCAGTTATCCCTCGGAATGTTGATCTCAGCCGTCTCCTCACAGGTGACTATCTTCATCCTAGGCTTGATAAACGTGGTCAGAGCGTTCAGCAGAGTAGTCTTTCCACTTCCAGTCGCGCCTATAAGCATCAGACTGGCCTTATGTTCGAGGAGGAGCCAGAAATACGCACCCATCTCACTGTTCAAGACGTTGCTGAGAATCAGCTCGGTGATGCTGAAGGGCTTCTCCCTAAACTTCCTAATCGTGAAGGTGCTGCCCCGCGGAGAGATCTCCTCCCTAAACGTCGCCGCAAGCCTGTGCTTGCCATAGATCATTGCGTCCACAATCGGGAAGGCGGACGATACGTGCTTACCCGCCTTGTGAGCTAAGTGGATGATGAAGTCGTCGAGTGCCTCCCTATCATTGAAAGACACGTTGGTGGGCATGCTCTCAAAGTCCCTGTGCCAGACATAGATCGGGATATAGAGGCCGTCACACGAGATATCCTCAACCTTGTAATCCTCCATAATCACGTTGAGGGGCCCGAAACCCATCAGGTCCCTATCAATATAGTAGAAGAACTTCTGAACCACCTCATCCGATAACGATGGAATCCCTATAGCCCTCCTATACTTCTTCATAACCTTTAAAGTAGTCTCGTGGATAACCTTCCTAACCTCTTCCTCCTCACCAATCTTCGGTATATCGAGCTCCTTTGTCAGGATGTCCTTTATCTTCTCCAGAGCAGCCTCCTCCTGCGGCGTCAGGGGAGTCTCAACCACAAAATATATCGGCTCAACAACCTTCCCCGGAGGAGCTGCAATAATAACCTCGGCAAACTTCTCCCTCAAAACATACCTGTCAAGAATCTCGAAAGAGGGGTTCAGCGGCTTTACATCTATACCTCTCCACTGCTTGACCAGCTCCTCCTTCTTCCCCTTCTTTTTCTCCTCCCCAGTCTTTATCTCCTTAGCCCCTATCTCTTTTTTAGCCTCCTGAACCAATCTTGAAAATACACTAACCCGACGGGTTATAAAAATATTTCCAACACAGCCGCCCCGTATAGAAAGAGAAGTCTCGATCCCCACCCTCTGATCGGCATAACTTCTGAGAAAATCTGCAGGGTTTACCTATTATGAGTGATTAGGGGCATAAGACTGCTGTTATCCTCCGAGATATCTCGCACCCGCCGCCGTGAGGACCTTATATAAGACTGCCGCAGAGACCCCCACGTACGCCACCATGTTGGCCATGAGGGCGGCTGTAGGCGAGCTGGCCAGCGGCTCGAAGAGCCTGACCACGAGTATCGGGAGGGAGAGGAGGATTGAGCCTGTGAGCGGTATCAGGATGTAGAGTAGGGAGCCGAGGGAGAAGGGTGAGGGGGCCAGCCTCATGACAAGTGAGACGAGGACTGAGAGGGTGGAGCCGAAACACGACATGGCCAGCAGGAGAACCAGGTCAACTAGGAGGAATGGAGCCTCGCTGGAGCCTATGGATACCAGTCCGTAAAGTAGTATTGAGAAGAGGAGGGTGACCGTGAAGTATGCGAGGAAAAGGCCTGAGACATAGTACCTCTCACCCCTCTGCGAGAGGCTGATGACCCACGTGTTAGGTCTCTCGGATATGCTCCAGTTTATCGAGAGTAGGGCTGGAAGCAGCGGGATATATAGGGCGATCATCGTCAGCTCCGCCACCTCGGGGAACTGGGCAACCCCAATCAGCCTAGGAAGAGCGGTATTCGCTAGCGTCAGGAACAGAAGCACCACCACCCCTGTCCAGAGGCTACCCTCTCTAACAACCCTCACAAGGTGAAGCCTATACATCAGAGAGAAGTAGCTCCGCGCAGACCCAAGACCGAAAACCCTCCCCACCCCCGGTATCTTAAAGTATCTCGAGAGCCTGCTAGGCGGCTCCATCAGTACTGAGAAGAGTATGGGCGAGACTGAGGAGTAGAAGTTTGACTTGGAGAGGTGGAGGTATGTGAGGCCTAGCAGCGCTAGGTAGGGCAGTATCCAGAACAGAGCCGCGCTGGGCGCCTCTATCGCGGATGAGACGAGAAGCGCAGGGTGGGGTGACAGGAGTGCGGGCGGTTTTATCCGTAATGCCAGCAGAACCAGTGGCGCCGAAACCACCGCCATCAGGGTCCAGCCTATCAGCCTCACCCACCTCTCTCCAATCCTCCCCCGCGAAACTCCCAGCACGTGAGAGAGCAGTATAGACATGAGGATGGTTGAGATGTAGAGGGGGATGGCTCTCCCCAGGTAGTCGAGGTGAAGGGGATGGGTGAGGACTGTCAGCATGAGGCTAGTAGGCGGGATTATGAAGAAGCCTAGGAGGAAGAGCTGGAAAAGCAGGTCAGCCAGCAAGTAGATACGCGGCCTCACACTTGACGTGAGGACATAGTCTATCTCGTATGGGAACGCGGTAATACCGCCCTTAACTCCTAGGAAGATGCCGACTGCAAGTATGGCTGTGACTGTAACCTCGGAGAGTATTCCTAGGAAGCCTCTTGGACCGGCGCCTGAGAGTATTCCTGTAAGCCGTATCATGAGCGAGACTAGTCCTATTACGAAGAGCCAGGCGAGATAGACCGCGGCCAGTGAGAGGAGGTTTCTGGGAGAGCGCCTGAGCTGTCCCAGATATTGTTTTAGCTTGACCGTTACGAGTAGGAGTATCGTGCCCGTCAAACCCGCCTCCTCGAGACTATGTTTAGGAATACGTCTTCGAGGGGTGTTGAGTCTTCTAGGCCTGCTAGCCTTCTAAGCTCCTCCAAGCTCCCCGAAGCCAGCTCCCGCCCCGTATGAATAATAGTGGCCGAGTCGCATACCCGCTCAATCGAGCCTAATAGGTGGGTGCTCACGAGGACTGCCCCACCGCTCCTCGCAGTCTCCCTCATCAACATCTTAGCCACGCTCTGGGCCTCAGGGTCGAGACCGTTGAACGGCTCGTCCAGGATAAGGATCTGTGGGGCGTTAACTATCGCGGCCGCGAAGGCTATTCTCTGTCTAACACCCTTTGACAACTCGTAGATCAGCCTATCGAGGTATCTCTTGAGACCAAACAGCTCCACCGCCTCAGAGACACGCCTCTTCAACTCCCCCTCCCTAAGCCCCTTTAATCTAGCGTTGAAGACGAGGAACTCCTCCGTAGTCAGGTATTCTGGGAGGGCGGGGTTCTCGGGGAGATACCCCAGCAGGCTCTTATACGCCGTGTCCTCGAGGACTGAGCGGCCGGCGACAAATATCTCTCCACTATCCGGCCTCAAGAGCCCCACCACACACTTAATCGTCGTCGTCTTACCAGCGCCGTTAAGCCCGAAGAGCCCATGTATCGTGCCCGAACTCACAACCATGTTTAAGCCGCTAACCGCTGGCACACCATCAAAACTCTTCCAAAGCCCCACCACCTCAATCAAGGCCCGCGACAAGCCCCACCACCCCCAACACAGGATAACCACTCACGGCCAGCTATAACCCATTACCCCCACACCGAAAGGGGCGCCCAAGCATAAATTAGGGCACAGAAAACATACACACGGGCCCGTGGCCTAGCATGGATAGGGCGCCGGCCTGCGGAGCC
>CAKZUF010000035.1 GCA_937921685.1 uncultured archaeon | reverse complement strand
TTTCACGCCCAGTTACAACCCCCTCTACAATGTACTGCTCCTCCGATTGGCCATGGTCAGCCACGACAACGTGGGAAGCCTCCTGAGAGGCCAGCAGCGCGGCTGCCACCAGGGCTGGCTGTCTGGAAGAGACGACCGCACTGGAGCAATATCCCTGAATTGCAGCCATTATTTCATCGAGGGACACGCTATGGGCGGGTGAGGCATTCTCTGTCAATCAGATAGACATTTCCTCCTCCACTACTTAATCTTTTCAAGCCCATCAGATAATCATAGTCAAATCAATAAGCCGTGAAGAAGTGGTGGGGGGCTTGTGGGCCTAAAAGGGCTTAAATGAGCTTCGCGTAGGGTCTTTTACATGCGGGATGTGTTGAGTGTGGGGGGTGGCTTCTCGCCCCGCGTCTCCGGAGCGTTATTTACTGCCTTCCTACTCGTCAGTTTAGCAGCCCTTACCTCCACCGCTAGTGCGCAGCCCCCGCAGTGGAGCATCCAAGTCTACTTCCTCCCATTGGGGGAGCGGGGTGGAGTGGGAGAGCCCCGATGGCTCGACAGGTATGGTGACAGGTATTTTCCGGGGGAGGTCGGTAACCTGACCTTCCAGCTGGTGAACACGGACTGTAGCTCGAGGGCCAAGGACCTCTACGTGCGAACCTTCACGCAGACATGGGAGGATGAGCTGCAGCCGATCCAAGAAAGGCTTGAGGCCATGAATAGGACGGGCTATATCCTAGACTATATGGTGGAGGATTCTAATGCTGTCGTCTACGGAGACAGGAAGCTGGCGGACTGGAAGGTGACTGTTGTAGGATACTGTGTCGGCCAGCCTATTCAAGTGGAGTCTGCCAGGGTTTGGTTTGCCTGGCCCGGATACGGGGAGGCCCTAAGCTCAACTCTCTCGCTGAAGAAGCGCCTAGACGCTGTTGACCCCATTAAATACGTCTTCGAGGGCGAAAACAGTGGGTGGACGCTAGTATTCACCTTGCCGTTTAGCTTTCCACCCGACATCCCATCACAGCTATTCGAGATCCAGCCCACCGTCACCCTCTCGCTGAGATATCCGAGCGGGTTCGTCTACGAGTACAGGTACGGGCCTCTGGGCAGTGAGAGCCAGTGGCGGCTTTGGGGGCTTGAGGGTTCAGTATACGGGCCGTTCAGGCTCAGCCCCTATAGAACCTTCAGCCTGAGAATAACCGACTATGAGGGCGTGATACCGCTTGGAGGTGCAAAGCTCATCCTCAACGCTCACATGTACATGTACTCAGTCAGCCTCACGGCTGATAGCGAAGGTGTAGTGCATGTCAAGAGGCTTCCAGACTTTTACAGCTACGATGTAGGTGTCACCTATACACCGCCCCTCGTAGGCGAGGAGATCAGAGTCTACCTATCTCCCCACGATGCGTTAGACCTGGCCTCGGCGGGGATTATTCGCACAGCACTCTACACCCTCAGGGTCTATCCGGTAGACCAGGGGGGAGAGCCGCTCCTGAACGCTACTGTATTGTTGCAGCTGGTCGAGGAGCCTCAGACCGGCAGGACGGCCCGCGCCCTTAACCAGTCCACCGGCGGCTACGCGGGCTTCTACCTTCTCCCGACCGGAAACTACACCGTCACAATCTACTGGAGAGGGGTTGAGGTCTACTCGGCCCCACGGTATATTGGCTATCACCCGACGAAGGGGTTTAGCCCGCTGAGCTTCGAGGCTGAGACTATGGTCTCGGATTTGATCGTCTCTGCTGTGGATATGGCTGGAAACGCTGTCGGAGCGGTCTTCGAAGTGGTGGGCCCGACACCTGAGTCGAGCTTCTCAAATCTTGCGAGGAGGGACGGGGTACTGGTTATCCCCCAGCAGCCCCTCGCCACCTATCTCGTATCAGCTGTTAACGAGTCCGCCTCATTCAACTCGAGGGTGAGCGCCAGCTCGAGTGTGAGGCCCGGAGAGCCTGTAAAAATCAGCCTTCCAATCTACAGCGTCAGCCTCAAGATACTGTCAATGGATGGGAAGCCGGTACCGGATGCGGAGATCACACTCCACACACTCGTGTTTAGGAGCGACCCATACGGCAGGATAACCATCCCCGGCGTTCCGGGCGGAGTGTACGGCCTATCTGTACGCCACCGCGGCGTCACCGTCTTCTCAGGGGAGGCGAGGATAGAGGGCAACACGGTCCTCGACATAAGTGTGAGGGTCTATGACTTGGACTTGGCCCTCCTGGATGGTGACGGCTTACCTTTAGTGGTTGAGTGGAGCCTCAGCGGCTCGGGAGGAAACTACACCGGTACGGGGAGCAGGCTCTACGCCCCACTGCTGCCCGAAGCACCCCACAGGCTAGCGGTCTATTTCCGCGAGGCTGGAAGAGAGGTAAAGGTCCTTGACGAGGAGATACTACCATCTAAGTCGAGAAATGCGAGCCTCACACTCCCGGTCAGCACTACGAGGTTTAGGATTGTCTGGAGCGATGGTGAGCCATTCAGCGGTATACTAGTGCTCGACGGCGAAAGATACCCCGTCACGGACGGGATACCCAGGGTCGGAAGACTCGTCCACAGGACTTTCAACATATCCCTGGAGACCACTGGGGGCGTGGAGCTTCTCAGAAAGGAGGTGCGGCACACTGGCAAAGAGATAGAGGTAGTAATCCCCCAGACACAAATCATAGTGATTGTGCAGGATGTGTTTCTGAGACCGGTGGAGGGTGTGAGGGTCCAGATCTACTCTCTACGCCGGCCCGGCCTATTGGCAGCGTCTGGAACTACTGGAAGTGATGGAAAAGCATCATTCGCTAGACTGCCCGAAGCCCTCGCACCATTCCGGGTTGAGGCGACATACGGAGAAGAGAGGTTCGAGGCATATGCTCCGGCGGGAGTTCTGAGGTTCAGCCTAAACTCCCTCGTGGTATGGGGGACGGCTATCCCCGCCACCATGATTGTGGGATTCCTCGCATTAGTGACGGCTATAGCCCTAGTCGCCGCAATAATAGGGAGGGTGAGGGCGCGGATCGCTGAGAGAAGGGCTGGGGAGGAATAGTGTCCGCCGGGCCGGATAGAAGAGTTAAATCTAATCCCAGTTGTTTTGGCTTAGAGTCTCTTGAGGATTATCGCAGACCTCCAGATCCACTCTAGGTATAGTGGAGCCACGTCGCCTCGGATGATGCTTCACGAGATCGGATACCACGCCTCCCTCAAGGGGCTGAACCTCCTGGGGACGGGGGACTCGCTCCACCCCCAGTGGTTTAGGGAGCTTAGGAGCGAGCTCGTCGAGATAGATGATACAGGCGTCTACAGGCTGAAGTCTGGCCCCAGCGATGTATTCTTCATAATTCAGACAGAGGTGGCGACAGTCCACGAGTTCCGGGGAAAGGCTAGGAGGATACACCACGTAATACTCTTCCGGGACCTTGAGACTTCGAAACGGGCCGCAGAGGCGCTTTCACCCTACGGCGACATATCCTCGGATGGGCGGCCTGTCCTGAACATTAGGCCGGTCGAGCTGGTGGAGAGGCTGCTGGAGGTTGACGAGGACTGCTTCATATTTCCAGCCCACGCCTGGACTCCGTGGTGGTCGATCTTCGGGTCTATAGGTGGTGTAGACAGGGTGGAGGAGTGCTACGAGGATAGGGCCGACAGGATATACGCCATAGAGACGGGCCTGAGCTCTGATCCGCCCATGAACTGGAGGGTCAGCAGCCTAGACAGGTATATCCTCCTAAGCTCTTCAGACTCCCACAGCCCCTACCCCTACAGGCTTGGGAGGGAGGCCGTCGTCCTCAACCTCGAGACACCATCATACGAAGAGCTCGTCAAGGCCTTGAGGACCAAGGACAAGGGAAAAGTATTGATGACACTTGAAGTCCCCCCCAGCTACGGCAAATATCACTGGTCTGGGCATAGGAGGTGTGGCGTGGGTCCTATCCCGCCGGAGAAGGCGAGAGAGATGGATTATAGGTGTCCGCGATGTGGGAGGAAGCTTACCAAGGGGGTTGAGGATAGGGTGGAGGAGCTGGCAGACCGCCCTCGAGGATACCGGCCCCCAGAAGCGATAGACTTCATGTACGTCATACCGCTGCAAGAACTCCTAGCACTATCGATGAATATAGACTACACCTCCGAGACACTGCTGCAGAGCAAGAAAATCTGGACCGAGTACAGCAGACTGGTAAACAGGTTTGGGAGCGAATACAAACTACTCCTGGAGACGCCTATAAAAGAGATTGCAGAGGCCTCAAACGAGAATCTAGCCGCCCTCGTCAACGACATGAGGGGTGGGGAGTTGGAGATAGTGCCGGGCTACGATGGGGTTTATGGAAAAATTCTACCCCGAGCCAAACAGTCGGGGAAGAGGGAAAAGGGCTGGCAGGATAAGAGCGGCACGCTGGAGGACTACTTCTAATAGACAGGACCTAGCCGACCACTATTGTGTCTAGGTTCCTCGGCGTGTAGATGGCGGCGTCCAAGACTTTTCTTGCTGTCCCTGCTATCGAGTTAACGGCCTCCGGCTCGCCGTGGACAAATATGACGTTCTGAGGCTTTGGAGAGGCCCTCTTGAGATATGAGAGTATCTGCTGCCTGCTGGAGTGTCCTGAGAAGCCGTCAACCTTCTCAACTGCGGTGGCGAGCTTGAACACCTCCTGCCTCCCCTCCTCATTGATCAGTGTAACCTCCCTCATGCCCTTCAGAATCTTCCTGCCCAGCGTACCCTCAACCTGATAGCTCACGAACAGCAGTAGGTTCTTTTCACTCTCCGACATGCTCCTCAGATAGGAGAGGACTGGGCCGCCCTCAAGCATGCCCGAGGTCGCCATAACTATCATAGGCTCCCTGCTCTCAAGTATTTCCTCCCTGTGGCTCTGACTCTTCACGCTTACAAAATAGTCGGAGAAGAAGAGTGTATCGCCCCTCATAAACTCGTCCCTACTCTCGGTCGAGAAATATTCTGGGAAACAGCTATAGATGGATGTAGACTCTATGAGCAGGCCGTCAAGTATGACTGGAACCTCGGGAATCATCTTAGACTCTATCAGGTTCTTAATCACCAGCATTATTTCCTGAGCCCTCCCGACAGCCGGGACTGGTATCAGGACGCTGCCACCCGAGTTCACTGTGCGCGTAACGTGTTCTGCAAAGATGCGTTCAGTCTCCTCCCTCGTGAAGGGAATGGGCGTGGCGCCATAGGTGCTTTCGATGATGAGTGTCTCCATCCTGGGGAATTTGGACGTGGCTGGGTCGAGCATGCGGGTTCTCTCATACTTAAAGTCTCCTGTGTAGACTATGTTGTGGAATCCCTCGCCTATGTGAAGGTGCGCGATGGCGGAGCCTAGAATGTGCCCCGCATTGTAGAATGTTACCCTGATGTCGGGGGTGATGTTGGTTACGACTCCGTATCGTAGTGGAACTACGTGACGTGCTGCGAGCCTGACCTCGTGCTCGCCGTAGAGGGGGTATTGACCAGTCTTAGCTGCTAGGTTTAGATAGTCTATGTGCTCCATAACCATTAACGGAAGCGTGGGCTCAGTCATGTAGACTGGGCCCCTGTATCCGTGCTTGAATAGGAATGGGAGAGCGCCGTGATGATCCATGTGCGAGTGTGTTATTATGACGGCGTCCAGCATATCGACTAGGTCTGGGAAGAAGTCCATTCTCGGCAGCATTTCTACTGGCCGGCTCGCTCCAGCGCTTATGCCGAAATCCATCAAAACGCAGCTCTCCCTCGTCCTGACTAGGAGGGCGGAACGCCCAACCTGCATCCCACCCCCCAGAACAGTTATAGAGACCTCTCCCGGCTCAAACAACTGCTCCCTAAAAATCCTCTCCCCAATCTTTCGCAGAATTTCAATCCTCTCTTCTCCGTCTCCATAGAGATACTTCTTGACCCTCTCTAATGTCTTTGAAGAAATTAGTGGCGTCCTTGAGACAGTTATTAGCCAGTTTATCTTCCGCTCGAGAACAGCCAACCTCTCAGGGGTCAGGAGGTTGAATAGTTGCTGGTCGCTGCTCTCAATCACAACCTCGCCTAGAAGGCTATCAAATGTGATATTTGCTGAGGAGTTGTTCAGCGCCTCCTTCAAAAACTTCTTAGCCTCCTCCTGGGGCAGCCTGATAGACTCGTCCGGCCGAATAACAACCCTCTTCTTAATCAGGTTCACAAGGTCTCTAGCAATAGAGTTCCTCTCAGCGAAAACCGAGGGCTCTGCTGTGTATATCGCGATTCTTGGCCCCTCAAAATCAATTCTCGTGACTACTCTCTCTCCCTTACCCAGTGTAACGAGGTAGTTGAATATGTCTGCCCTAAGCTTGGATAGCATCCCATTTTCCACCCTTACACAGTTAGCCTCTTAACTCCCCAGGATATCCCCCGGGAGTTCCCAAATCCTTTATCGGAGGTTCTATTTAAAGTGTCTCAATACCGTGGCCTGTCCCCACTACTGCCCGGATACCCGCGGCTTCAGTGCAGCCTTCCAGAGATGGATGATGGCGTAGGGCCTAGATACACCCTCGTCCTGCATTATCTTCTCGATCGCAGACGCCACTCGGGCCTCGTCCCTGTATTTGGCCACTAGCTCCCTGTATAATGGCTCAGCCTCCTCGGTGCTTGTAGTTAGTTTGACGATTGTGCGCGGCAGAGACCTGATATTGTCTAATTTCACCTGGAGGTCGGATATCTGTTTCTTTATCTCCGCAATCCTGTTTCGATGCTCTTCAACCTCAGCCTCCAGTGTTTTAAGCCGCTCGCCCTCGGCATCACTCAGTGAAGCCTCCCGCGACCTCAGGAATTCAACTTCTACGAGCCTGTCGAAGAGCTGCTCCTCCAGCTCACTCATCCTCGATTCCAGCAGGCCGAGTGCCTCGTTAAGCAGGTTCTCGCAGGTCTGAGCCTCGCTGAGTAGAGCGTTCCTCTCGTCTGAGAGCTGGTTGAGCTTTTTCTTCACGGAGCGGAGGTCAACCTCATCCCACTTCTTGAAAACCCTCTGGATGGAGCGGTCCATCTCTCTGATCTCTCTCAACTTTGCTTGAATATTGTCGAAGCTCTTTAGCGCCTCCTCATAGTTGTCTACCGGTTGATGGGCAGCCGGCTGGACCTCTATTTCCCGGGGCTCTGGACCCTTCTTCTCAGCCTCCTGTGCCCCAGTTAGCTCGCCTACCTGCTGCTCTGGCTGGGCAGGCTCAGGTATTAGCCGCCTCTTGATAATTATCCGCTTCTTATCACTCATTTCTTAACGCCCTCCGCCCTTAGGCCGTGTAGTAGAAAGTTACTGATAACTTTGAAGGGTTTTGGGACGGGCATGTTATGTTCTTCATATTGGAAGATAGATGTTGTCGTGAGGCTGATGAGGGTGGATTCGAGCAGCTTCCGGGTTCCAGCACCGAAGGTTACCGGCAGCTCAACCACCTGGTTGTTAGGACCTACCCTGAAGACCTTGAATAGCCCGTCTGAGATCTTCTTGGAGCCCTCATATCTTGAAGGGTCTATTACTAATGCTATGGCGTTCTGGTATAGTGCCTGATATGTTTGCTGTGTCCTGATATCTATTGGGGAGAGGAATAGGCCTAGAGATGGGTGAGAGTGGTACCATCCAACGATGAAGAGGGGGATTCTGTGATCGTGAAGGAATTCCGCAACCCTCGCCATCACCTCCTCATTGAGGACGACGAACCCGGGGGAGCCGGTCTGGCTGCCGGTAACAGCATCCCACACCTCGACAACCCCGTTCTCCTCGGTCCCAAGCAGTAGACCCGCCACCTCGATCTTGGGGTTGGAGAGGGCGTGGTTGATGATCTTTGCTAGCGCGGGCGGGAGCAGCCTAACCCTCATTTTCACCCCGTATGATATAACTACCTGCCTATAAACCCCTTACCCACGTGCAGGCTGGTCTTCGCTCGGGCGCAACACGCAGTATCTTTAAAAACCATTCAGGCGCCGAAAGACACACTGTATCGCATTTCTGGGAGCGCGTATTTGTTACGTATATGTGCACGCCACACTCACTACAGTTAATCTATTTATAGCCCATCCAATAAACTGGATTAGGCGATGCGGGAAATATGAAGATTAGAATAGTGCCTGCGGTGGGTGGTGGCCCGCCAATCGAGCTGGATGTCCCGCCCAATGCAAGTATCGGTGCCGTGAAGATGAGGGTTTGCGCTATTAAGAAGTTGAGACCGGAGGATGCAAGGCTTACTTTTAAGGGAAGGGCATTGAGTGACTCTGAGACTATCGCGTCCGCGGGAGTGACTGAGGGAGATAAGCTGGTCTTGATTACTAGGACGGTTGGTGGTTAGTTTTGGAGGCGTCGGAGGTTGGGTATCTTCCTGAGAGCAGGTGGGTCAGGCGGCTGGCCCAGGAATACCAGCTCATCAGGAACTATGAGCCCAACTTCGACGCCGTAGGGGGCGACCTGACACACTATAAGGGGATAATTATAGGTTCTGGGGCCTATGATGGGGGTGTGTTCGTGGTGGAGATTATACTCCCGCGCTCATTCCCCTTTGTTCCACCCGAGGTTATCTGGCACACCAGGATATGGCATCCAAACTTCACAGACGAAGAGCCGGCTAGAATCTGTGAGTCAATACTGAATAAGGATTGGTATCCCAACATGCATATCGTCTCGGTTATTGAGGCTCTTAAGAACCTCCTCGCCAACCCGAACCCGGACGACCCTCTAAACGTCTGGGCAGCCCAGGAGCTGAAGCTGTATCCCGAGCGGTTTGTGGCCCGGGTTAGGGCGTATATCAGGCTCTACGCAACTCAGGAGCGGTCCCTAGAGAAGCTCGCCGGGATATGACGGGTATGGAGAGGTACGACCGGCAGCTCCGCGTAGAGGGGTGGGACCAGAACATTCTCCTATCCTCGACCGTATTTATTGCTGGTGTCGGCGCAATAGGCGGTGAAGTGGCGAAGAACCTCGCGATGATGGGCGTAGGCAGGTTGATACTAGCTGACTATGACTATGTTGAGCTAAGCAATCTGAGCCGGCAGCTCCTATTCCGGGACCAGGACATAGGTAAGGGGAAGGCGAGCGTTGCAGCCGAAAGGCTACGCGAGATCAACCCCCACGTAGCGGTTGAGGCCTACGGCCAAGACATCAGAGAGTTAGGAGAGGGCGTGCTCGGCGAGGCGGACGTGATCTTCTCATGCCTTGACAACTGGGCATCGAGGAGGTGGCTGAACTCTATTGCGGTCAGCCTCGATAAACCCCTGGTAGACGGGGCCATGAACGGGTTTTACGGAAACGTGCAGGTTGTTTTCCCAAGGGAGACGGCATGCCTCGAGTGTCAGAGCATCAACCTCATACCTAGAGAGGAGAAGCTTGCAGAGTGCACGCTTAAGAGAAGGAAGCCTGAGCACCTCGTCAACGATCTAAAGGAGCATGGAATTACAGTGGGACTGGCGGAGGCTGAGAAGCTCTTCCAACTCAATATAAAGACAATCTACGACATAAAATACACGAGGCTAGACATGATAGCCGAGCTGGCTGATGAACAGACGTTAAAACTGATTGGAGAGCTGCGCTCGCGGCTAATGCCGCCTATGCCGGCGATCCAGTCCGTGGCCTCGGTGGTCGCCGGAATCATGACCACCATCGGCGTGCAGATACTCCATCAGGGGCGTCTCGGAAAGCCGCCAATGGGTCTTATTGTCTATGACGGCCTCAACTCTCGCCTCTCCCGCGTCAAAATCTCACGAGACCCACACTGCATAGTGTGCAGTGAAAACCATTCCACACCCCTCGAGTTCTCATTCGACTTGAACGAGACGGTCCTGAAGCTTAAAGAGACACTGGCATCTACCTTTGGATTCCCAGATCCCGAAGTGTTATACGCTGGGAGGAGACTAGATGATGAAGACATCCTAGCCAAGGTTGGTGTGAAGGACAGGGACATTATCTATGTGTCTACGACACGGCTTTTTGAGCCTCTCGCAATCAGGATAGTCTCCTCAACCTGAGTATCTAGGGGCGTAGACCCTATTCTTTCTCTGAAAGTATCCGCGCTATCTGGGCTTCATCAATGTTTCCACCAGTCAACATCAGTACAACTTTCTTGCCCGCTAGGCTGTCGCTCATCTTGTAAGCTGCGGCTGTGGCTGCCGCGCCGGCGTGCTCTGCTATCTGCCTGACGTGGCGGTAGAGCTTCCTAATACCCCTCTCCATCTCACCGTCTGAGACAAGCACCACGTCGTCGATCCTTCCGCGGAGTATTGAGAATGGCACCTCATATGCCTTGGCCACGGCAAGCCCCTCAGCCCTCGTCTCCACCTTATCCCTTGAGACTATCCTCCCCTGCTTCAGGGATTCGTAGAAGGCCGGAGCACCCTCGGCCTGAACGCCTATCACTCTTATTGATGGGTCCACTGACTTGTAGACGATGCAAGCGCCTATCGCACCAGAGCCGCCGCCTATCGGGTTGAAAACCACGTCAACCCCCGGTAGCTCTCTCAGAACCTCTAGGTGCATGGTAGCCACGCCAGGGTAGAGCAGGGTCTCATTTATTGCATGGATGTATCGGTAGCCCTTCTCCCGCGCAAGCGCCTCAGCGTAGAGAGCTGCCTCGTCGAAGAAGTTGCCATATGTTATGACGTGGGCGCCGAGCTGTTGGAGCGCCTCCTTCTTGACGTCCGACACCCAGCTTGGCATCACGACATGCACGTCAACTCCGAAGAGGCTTCCAGCATAAGCGATCGACTGGGCGTGATTCCCCATAGACGCCGTTATAACACCCGTCCTCCTCACCTCCTCAAACATCTTATACATGTAGTAGATGCCGCCCCTGACCTTGAAGGAGTGGGTGGGGTTCAGGTTCTCCAGCTTAACCCAGACGTCACAGCCCAGCTCCCTCGAGAGACCCCTAGAATAGACAAGCGGAGTGGGCCTAAGATACCTCTCCAATATTTGTGAGGCCTCGACAACTG
>CAKZUF010000034.1 GCA_937921685.1 uncultured archaeon | reverse complement strand
CGCCGGAGGGATTGGTGGCTCTCCGGCGGAGGGGGGTTGTTATTCCTCCTGTCGGGGAGCCGGGTCCCTCTGGCGGCCTTTGGGGCCTCCCGGGAAGGCCATGGAGGCCGTTAGAGAGTCTGGACCCCAGCCCCTTGGGGGTGGGCTGGAGGCTGGGGGTAATGAATGGGAGCTAAATGCTCCCTCCACAAACCCCACGGCCCCTCCTGGTCCCGGGAGGAGGGCCGCCAAGAATGGGACGGAGGAGGGTGGGAGAAACAATCAGCGGCGACTAGCACCGGAAGTGAGGGAAAAAATCTTGGAAGCAATTAAAGTTGGTGTCGAGAGAGGTTATGGATACAAGCGGATTTGGAGGATGCTGAGGGAGAGTGGGGTAGAGGTATCAAGGTCTACTGTTGGAAGTTACTACTATAAGAGCTTCGGAGAGAGGGTGAGAAGGCGTAGACAATACTTGGATAGAGCTGTCAGGATCAGGCTGTTCAACGTGGTCAAAAGGCTGCGGAGACAGGGACTATCATACAGCAAGATCATCGAGAGGGTGGAGAAAACCTATGGTGTCCGGCTAAGCAAGACGGTGGTCAGCGACTGGCTCAGAAGAGTCCACTCACCTTATAACGGGTGCAGGATACCATCCATAGACCTCTTAGAGCCATCCCCGGAGCTAGCATATGTTATAGGCGTGGTCGCCGGGGATGGGTGGGCGCACAAGACAAGGAGTGGAGGGTATAGGGTCGGAGCCGTGGTCAAGGACAGGGAGTTCGCAGAGGAGTTCTCGAGGTGTTTGGGGCTGGTTCTTGGCAGGGACCCTCCGGAGCCAAAACCAGTAAAAGATGGATTGTTTAGGGTGTGTGCCCGTTCAAAAACATTATATCACATTTTACAGAAACCCATAGACATGGGGATGATAAGACCGTTCATAGAATACTCCGAAGACTGTATACGAAGCTTTCTGAGAGGGTTCTTCGATAGTGAGGGATCTGTTGAAAAAAATACGGCAAAGATTCGCTGCTTCAATACGGATATCAAACTTCTTGAATATGTCCAGAAGCTTCTGAAGGTTCTAGGAATTGAAGCGACAGGTCCGCGAATTTGGATTAGAGAGGGGACCACCTATAAAATATTAGGAAAAATAGGCATAGTGAAAAAGAATGTATGCACCATTACAGTCAGGGCTAAGGACAGATTGAAATTCTATAGAGTAGTAGGGTTCACTATAACGCGAAAACAACAACGCCTCGAAGAATATCTCAGAAGACGGGGACTACTAGAAACACCACCCAACCAACCCTCCTCCTATTCTTTCTCTTTAACACACTCCTAATTCAATAGTTTCAACCCCCTCTAGGATTTGAAGTGAAGTTAGGGCTAGTGTTTCTGATCATCCCAAAACAATTCTAAAAGTCGTCGCACGGCCGAAAACCCTCGCATAGTGCGCCATTCCTCTTATAACCCCTTCAAACTATCTTCCTCATCCACGACCTAACTTGGAATAAGAGGCGACTGTGGGTTTGATTAGCTCTTATAAGCCGGGTCCTGAGTGCCACCCGCTCATTCCTGCTGAGGTTCTGCATCCTCCCCAAGTCCTTCTTCAAGGCCGAGCTTAAGACAGAGATTCTGAGCCGCTTTGCAGCCAGTCTAACCGGCTCGATCTCCTCCCTAACCCTGCTGGTCGACTGTGACCAGAACCCCCTAACCCTCAACCTGGTCTTAACACCAATCACCAATACGCGCTTACAGGGGTGGAGCCTGTATTTAGTGTGTTCTAACGCCTCCTAAGGTCCTGCTGCGCCTCGCTAATCCTCGCCTCGAGAAGTCTCAGGACCCGCTCGGGCTCAAGGTCTATGGCCCTTCCACAGTAGCTGCAGTGGAGCCTGAAGAGCAGGTGTTTGGCGCCCGCCTCCCTGCAGACCTCTTCGCGGGGTAGGTGGAAGAGGTTCAGCTCCCTGCAGACCGTGCACGGTATCTTGGCTATCTCACCCTCCATCGGGAGAGGGTCCTCCTCTAAGAGGCCGGAGACTATGTAGAGGCGCTGGACAGGAACCTCTCTACCACTCCTCTTAAGCAGCGTCTTGAGCCTCTCCAGCTCAAGCTCCTGCATCGCAACCCTCTCCCTGAGCTGGGCAGTAGTCCTCTCCAGCGACCTGTAGACCCACCTGGGGACCAAGTAGTTCTGAAGGGCCGGCAGAAGGGCTCTGGCGACGGTCTCCTTGGCCCGCTCCGCCGCCCTCGCGTGAGCACCCTTCGCAACCGCTAGCCTGGCCAGGCTCTGGAGCGCCTCAGCTGCGTTCTCCAGGTCGTCTGGATTAGTGTTTCCGCTCAGTATTACGCGGGCTACCGCCTCGCCCAGCTCTGAGGGCTGGGGGCGGCTCGCCCTCCTCACCAGGGCGTCCTGCAGTATCTCTAGCGCCTTCTCCCTCTCCGACAGTACGCCATGCCTCTCGAGCTCCCTTAGGACTGAGATTAGGAATCCTGGGCCCGTGTTCAGCCTTCTTAGCTCGGCTATGAGCTCTCCGAACTCCGCCGAGGAGATGAAGACCATCGAGCCCCCGCTACTCTCATCGCCCGGCAGTAAATTCACCCCCAGCCTCCACCAACACGTAGAAAAAAGCTTTAGCGAGGCGGCCGGGAAGCACCGACTTCTCAGAAAATACCCTGAGCAGCATTCATGTAATATGCCCCCTAGCCATTAGGGCGGTCTCTCGCGCCGGGAGCTGAAACATTTTATAAGACTCTTAGCGCGGCTCCAGTTCGATGGCGGTTATAGGCCTGGTTGGTGGGTCGGGAATCTATAGCGCGGAGATGCTCGCCGAGGCTAGGCAGGTTAAAGCCTACACGCCGTATGGCGCGCCGAGTGCGGCCCTGACTGTCGGGAAGATGGGCCCCCACAAGGTCGTCTTCCTACCGAGGCATGGAGCCGGACACAGCATACCACCCCACATGATCAACTACAGGGCGAATATCTGGGCCCTTAGGGAGCAGGGTGTGGAGAGGGTCCTGGCACCGAGCGCGGTTGGGAGCCTGCAGGAGGAGTATAGGCCGGGCGAGCTGGTCCTCCCCGACCAGTTCATCGACAGGACGTATGGGAGGGCCTCAACCTTCTACGACGGCGGCCAGGTAGCCCACATATCCATGGCAGACCCCTTCTGCCCGGAGCTCACCGACATAGTCTACAGCGAGGCCCTCAGGCTCGGCCTCCCAATACACAAGGGCGGAACATACGTCTGCATCCAGGGCCCGAGATTCTCCACACGCGCCGAGTCCAACATGTTCAGGGCCTGGGGCGGACACATAATAGGCATGACACTCGTCCCCGAGGTATCATTGGCCAGGGAGGCGAGAATGTGCTACCTAACAATAGCGATGGTCACAGACTACGACTGCTGGAAGGAGGGGTGGCGCGTAACCGCGGAAGAAGTGGTCAAGACGATGGCAAGCAACGTGGAGAAGGTTCAGAAACTACTGGCCCGCGTCATACCGGCCATACCAGAGACACGCGGATGCAGATGCGCCCACTACCTCGACGAGGCACTCCTCTGAAAGACAATAACCACCCCGTAGACCCACCCTGTCCACTGAAGGGTTAGGGAGTCACGCCGAAGCTGGCGAGGAAGCTGAGCGAGTCCTGGATGTCTGTCCTGTAGGCGAAGGCCGAGCCCTTACAGTAGGCGTTGAGCACGAAGGAGTTGACAGCCACTATCAGCTCCTCTCCAGTCTCGGTCTTATGTAGGACTGGGCCGCCTGAGTCGCCGAAGCATGTGCCGCCGGGCCCGGTTCCGAGTCCTGGGTTGTTCGAGTAGTGGAGGTTGTAGCCGTCTGTTAGGGCGCTGCGGAGATTGATGAGCATGACAGTCGCATTATATCGTTCACGCGAACCCATGAAGAAAGGCTTCACCAGCTGGAGCCCATAGCCGACAACCGTGAACTCCACATTCTGTAGCCCACGCCGCGTCGCTAGCGTGTCAAGATATCCGGCTGGCGCCAGCTTGCCGAATCCCTGGCTGGTTATGCGCTTCTTAAGCACGACGACGCCAATATCGTGAGTATTAGGGAGTGTTAGGTAGCCTGTCCAGTCCGGGTGGGCGTGAGGCTTGCCCCAGTAGCCACCTGAACACGGATAGCCCACAAACCCTTTACAGGACCCACTGCCCGGATAGTTTCCCCAAGGGATTGGCCCTGGGTCGAACCAGACCTGCGCGTAAGATGGTTTAATGCCTGTTTCAGGGTCGTATCCCGTGCAGTGCCCTGCGGTGAGGAGAATGGTGGGCGAGACAAGCGCACCAGTACACCGCCAGAGCGGCACCTTGTTCTCATCGTAGAAGACCACGAGGCCGACGTATGGATGAGCATCGAGGTCGGGCTGGCCATACTGGATCGCCGAGAGGGGTGTGACTGCAACTAGTGTGAAGAGCATCACAACCATGGTTACGTGTGCCCATATGCGGAGTCTTTCCAAAACCCTTAGAGGCATAGTTTAAGATTATTACGGCATGCTTAAATTTTTTATGGAAAGGTGTAGCAGAGATGGTTTAAAATCTAACCGACGCTCAGTCTAACCCCTCCGTCAACGCCCTTACAGCGCTTATATGTTGCTCAAACACCACAGGAGTGTGCTTGCTATCCAATATCCCTCTATAAACTCCTCGCCTTATTTCTTCATACCTCGAAACTTCTAACCACTTACTCTTTGAATCCCTCACCATGGCTGATTCCTCTACCAGCCCCTCAACAATGGCAAGCTCTACCAAGTGATCCTCTATAGAGTGCTTTTCGTAGCGGTGGTCAAGCCCATTCACCATCACGCCCACGCTTAATCTTCTTTCCGCACGGGAGCAACTGTAGAGCCGCCACCGATTACCACTCCTGACTCTCGCGTATAAGATTCCATTCCCGACGAGCGAGACCTCAATCCTCTCCCAAAGCTCCTCTAACTTAGTTGCATCCTGGTCCAAAACTATGAGATACACACTCTGCCTAAAGCCGGCGTGGATGTAGGTTGATAGGTTTGCCCCTACGTTGTCGAGGCCTAGCCTCTGCGGCCTTAGGAGGCCTGCTATTAATTTGCCATCCAGCCTATGAAGGAGTGGTTGATGCGTCTTCAGAGCCCTCCAGAAAGACGACTACGAGCTTGGGCTCGCCCCTCACACGGTCAAGCCGGACACCCGCGAGCTTGAACGTCCTAGCGACTGCTGCCCCTATCCTCTCCGGTAGCGAGGACGTATCTATATTCATAGGAGATATGGCTCTGCCATTCTATGTCTAGGCCGCTGGACTCCAGCTCTTCAAGCTCCTTAAGTGTGAATGACCTGTAGCTCAGCTTTCCAGCCTTAAGCCCCACGAGAACCGCCTTAGAGCCCTCAAGCCTGCTCAGAAATCTCTTAGCCACATCCAAGCTGTGAGTCGATGCCACTAGACGGAGGCCTTTATCAACCTCCCCAGAGAGCCAGTCAAGCATCACATCCAGAGCCCTAGGGTTCATGTGGCTCTCCAAGTCATCTATCAGCAGTATCTCAGGCTTAGAGAGCTCGTAGAGGAGCATAAGAGTCAGCAGATTCTTAGCCCCATCCCCAAGGTCTCCCACCCTAATTCTACCACCATCCTCCAGAAGTGCATAGAGTGTAAAGTTTGTAGCCTGCCCACCAAACGGTTCGAGGGTTATGTTGACTATGGGCTCCCATGATAATTGCGAAATCCATCGGGCAACCTTGATAGTTAGGGGCTGGACCTCCACCCATCTTCTCATGAATCCATCCCAAGCCAAACCCATCAGCGATGGGTGATAAAGAAGCGTCTCAACACTCTTTGGATACACTGTATCGATTTTTGTAATTTTTCACGTATTTCTGGAAATTCATCCAATGACGCAACTGGGTATAGTTGATAGCTGGGTAAGAATTTACCGGCAGAGCCATAGAAGTAGCCGGTCTTGCCGGTTAACGTATAAAACCCTATGTTATGCACCCCTCTAACCATGAAGAGGCGGTTCTCCACCCCATTCACGGTTAGAGAAATCTTGACCTCACCGGGGAATATTTATTCAGGAGGAATGCGAAGCCGCGTGCTTCGAGACTCTCATGGATGTGTCCTACTGCCACAATTGCAGTACTCTAGCCTCCGTACTGGGTTGTCCTGAGAGGGTTTGGTGCGAGGAATATTGCTTCTAGGATGGTGGATTTGCCGGAGTTGTTTCCTCCGATGATTATTGAGACGTCGGGGAGTTCTATTGTGCCCTCTAGGACACCTTTGAAATTCCTTAGGCCTAATTTTATCATGGATGTTCTATGGAGTGGATGGCCTCGACTAGTTGAAAAGGTTAACTATGTGTGGCGGGGTGGGACTTGCCTATCCGAAGGTGTTGCGTTTGCGCTTGGTGGTGTGTTGGTTGTTTAGTGCTTCTTTTAGTGGCTTCTTCTTGAAGCCTTGGGGAAGTGGCCACTCGGCCGTGGTGGCGTCTATGAATTCTATGTCCCTTCTCATCTCGGCCAGCCAGGAGAGTAGCATGTGGGCGTAGTCGAGCTTCATCCTCTTCACCGCTAGCCACTCGGGGCTGGTGGCCTTGAGCGCTGCTGAGTATTTTCCCACGCTACAGGTGAGGCACATTCCGATGGTTACGATTTTCTTGGCGCCGAGGGCTGCCGCCATGAATACTGCCCTGTCGCCGTCGGTGAATCCGCCGAAGTTGTGTATGTGGCCGCGGGGTGTGCACTGGCACGTGGCCTCGATGCGCTCACTTAGCCGTGGAAGGTGTTGCCTGAGCCTCTCTATGTTGTCGCCGTGGGCGTGGACAACCACTGTCGAGTCCCTCCTCCAGCACTCGTAAATGTCCTCGAAGCTTCCGTCTAGGTCCGTCACTATTATGTCGGGTATGAGGCCTGCATCCAGTAGGGGTGTAGTCGCCGTATCGGCTGAGACAACTGCCACGCTCGCGTCCAAGTTTTCAGCGAGAATTCTAGCCTCCTCGCCGACGGTGTCGTATGCAGCGGCCACTACTACGCATCTCGCTTGGCTGAGCCTTGATGTCAGCTCCCCCCTCAGGCACTTCTTGTCCGACATGAAGCTGGATAGTATCTCGGCGGCCTCCACATCCTTCTCGGGTGAGAAGCGGAAGTCCCTGAGTATTCTCTGATACCATTCCAGCCAGCCTGGCGGGGGCTCAGGCATCATCCTATAACTAGTTCCGGAGGCTCTCCCTAATCTCGCCGAGGGTTGCTGAGAGCCGCGCCTCGAGGTCGTAGCTGTGTATGCTCTCGATACTCCTGACACGGACCATGATCTTGGTCCTGTTGTCGAGCGACCCGTACCTCTGGGATACTTGGGCCGCGACAAGCCTAGCCACGTCCTCGACGAACAGTGGGTTGCTGAGGGCCCTCAGGACCACCCTACCCTCATCAATCCTCTTCAAGACCTCGTAGGATGGAGCGCTCATGCATCCCTTCACAAGGTCGGCAAGGTCGAGAAGGTCTATGGTTTCACCGTCGACTAGGAAGAGCCTCAAGGAGGTGACTGTCCTCTGCATGTGAGTCCCGACTATGTTATCGTCGCCTATAATGGAGTTTTTCTCCCACTCTGCAAGAGTCTTCACGGTCTGCTGTGCGCATGGGCACGCGGTGATGCCGCTCACAGAGACCCCTATCCCCCTCCGAGTCCTCACACTCCCGTCAAGCCTCTCGGCAGCTGCGTATGCCCAGACGGGAATGGCCTCGTAGGCCTCAACCATGCTTGTGGGCGTCTTGGATATTCTGAATACCTCGCCCCTTAGCTCGCAGCTGGAGTTGGTGGCGTATTCATGCTTTGACAAGAGCTCCTCTGCGACCCGAGCGCAGATGTCCTCAAGCCTCTGCCCCGCTGACGATGGCTGGCTCAAAACCTTGAACACCGACTCGTAGCTCCTGCTCGCGTGGATTCCCCTCTGACTCTTGGGCAGGTCGACATAGACAGTGAGTAGCGGCCTCTGGACAACTACTACGCCGTCGCCGAAGTGGATGCTGGCGTATGGGACACGTATCCTCACGAGGCCGACCCTTTTGACCCTTATAGGCACCTTAGCGGGCTCCGACTGGATATCTGGTAGAACCGGGGGATTACTCAACTTTTAATTCCTGGGTCTGTCCATGGACCCCCTGTATAAATACCATTCACATCAACTCACCCCACGTAACCTTGGGTAGGGAGCACCTTCTCTATGGCTGGACCCTTTTCGGTGTTCTGGGGAAGGGGGCGGCCATCCTGACGTGCGGCAGGTCCAGAATCCATTTGAGAACCCTCTCGACACCCATTCCAAAGCCCGCGTGGGGGACTGAGCCGTACTTCCTCAGGTCAAGGTACCAGGAGTAGTCCTCCGGCCTTAGGCCCTCCTCAAGTATCCGGCTCCTCAGCTCCTCGTAGTCGTCGATCCTTACACCGCTCCCCACGATCTCGCCGTTGCCCCGCGGCGCCAAGAGGTCTGCGCTAAGCGTCACCTCCCTGTTCCCGGGGTCTGGTTTGTGGTAGAAGGCCTTGAGCCTCCTTGGGAAGTGTGTGAGAAATACGGGCTTCTCGAACTCGCTTGATATTATTCTCTCCTCGTCGGCCCCTATGTCTATGCCCCATCCAGCGTCAACTCCATGCCTCCTTAGGATGTCTAGGGCCTCCTCGTAGGTTATCCTCGGGAAGGCCCCCTCAACCTCCTCAGTCCTTATGCTTCTACCTAGAATCTTCAGCTCTCTCTTCGAGAGCTCGTCAACGCGGAGGACCACGTACCTGACCAGCTCCTCAATCGTCTTCAATAGGTCCTCGAAACCCGCGTAGGCCATCTCGGCCTCAACGTGCCAGAACTCCGTGAGGTGTCGGGTCGTGCGGCTCTTCTCAGCCCTAAAGCTGGGCTGGATGCTGTAGACCCTCTCCAAGGAGTAGATGGCTGCCTCCTGGTAGAACTGGACGCTCTGTGTGAGGTAGACCTTCTTGCCGAAATAGTTGACCTCGAAGAGTGTTGCACCCCCCTCCACTGCCGCGGTGACTAGTGTGGGACAGTCAATCTCTACGAACCCCCTAGACCTAAAGAACTCGTGAACAGCCCAGATCAGGTTTGACCTGACCCTCATAACCGCAGTAACTCTCGGGCTCCTCAGATAGAGGTGCCTGTTGTCGTAGAGGACCCTAGCTGTGACGCCTTTTCTTATCGGGAAGTCGTCGAGCGACTGACCTATCGTCTTGAAGGATGTGCAGCGGACCTCGACGCCGCCCGGTGCGCGTGGGTCGTGGGCTACGATGCCGCGAAGCATTACTGAGGATTCGCGGCCAGCCCTGCTTGCCTCCTCGAAGCTCTCGGAGCCGACCCTGCCGGCGTTGACTGCGACTTGTATGACTCCTGTCGAGTCGCGAAGGTCGATGAAGAGGAGCCGCCCGTGGGACCTCTTCCTCCAGACCCAGCCTCTGAGCTCAACCTCCTCGCCCTCGGGTGTGTCGAAGACCTCCCCTACACTCCTCAACCTAGACCAACATAGCGTTGGGAGACCAATTATACATAGCTATGTCTGGGTTGCGGGTGGTGTTCTAGCCTCTGAACCTGCCTCGTATGTACCTAGCAGTATCATGGTTAGGGCGATGAGCTGGGCCGTGTGGCCGAGGATGTAGTATAGCAGATTCAGGGGGGTTAGGAAGAAGAGTATGTGGCTTAGTAGTAGTGTCAGGAATCCGATGAATATTCTCCCAGACCCCCTCGGCCTCCCGCTTGCCCAGTTGTGGGCTGTCTCCACAACCAAGTAGACCAGCAGCCCTGCAGAGACGACCTCGAAGAGGGGGTTATAGATGGTGAGAAGCAGCGGATAGAGAATCTGCATGGCCTGGGGAGGCCTAAGCCTAGGCAGGGCGTACGCGGCTATGAAGATGATGTAGGCGACGACCCGGACAACGGAGTATATGACCTCGACTGTGACCAAGCCTAGGAAAGGCTGGAGGGGCGGTCGGCCCATAGGCCCGGCCACGGCGACGACGAACCCTATCACTGCGACTCTGAAGAGCATGGCCGCCGACATCAGGGCGAACCCTACCCCAAGAAGGAGGAAGCCCTTGGAGCCGAGAACCCTGTAGGCCCTGAATGACTGTGCCGCTATGAAGAGGCCTATCACTAGGCTGACGGCCTCGAAGACCACGTCGATCCTCAGGAGCGAGAGTATTCCTAACAACCGCTAAGCCTAGCCGGGGTGGGAGAAAAAATACGTATAGTTTTCGGCATCCTAAGCGTCTCCTGCGTAGGAGGTCTCGAGGGCTGTGCCGCCCAAGCGGAGATGGGGCCTAGTCGCGTGCAGCCCAGTAGTCAGGTCTACGAGCTCCTTGAGGAGGTAGAAGCTGCTCTGGGAGCCGTCTTGCCTCGTCACCGTCACCCTATAGACGGTCAGCCGGACCTCGTCACCACTGTTAAGCCTGTCATCAAAGGCAAGTCTGACGAGGCTTACTGACTTGTTATCAACTAGCAGCCACATGGGCGTCCTGACTAAAATCCTCTCTGCCCCTGTCTCGATGACTAGGTAGCCCCTGTCCAGCTCGACGAGCCTCCCAGAGAGCTGGACCTCTTGGGTGGATACAGTGAAGTTGAGGGGCTGGCCCCGCCACCTATGATGTGGACCAGCGCCTCCGCGGACATCGACACCTAAGCACATGGGCCATTGACAGCCCAAGCCGGCCCCCTGCACTGTCTGGGCGTATACGTGGGGCGGCTGGTAAAGTAGGACCGCCGCGACCAGCAGGCCCGCGACGCTCGCAGCAACTATGGCCGAGATCTTTAACCCACGATTCATACAGCCTTCAACACTACTTTTAGAGCATGCTTGATAAAAGCCGCGTGTACGAATCGTCTAGCGCGGCCTCCTAGCCCCCCTGCCAGACTCCGCGAACCTCAACAGGTTTACGAGAACCGGGATATCTATCCTGGGTATCTTTAGGCCTCCTGAGCCCTCCGCCTCCAGCCGGACATACCCCTCGGCCAGCCTCAGCGTGTAGCCCGTGTTGCCGCAGCACTCGTAGAGCTCTTCGCGGGTTAGGGGGTCTGAGTAGACGAGCCGGGGCCTGGAGGCGATTATCCTGCCTAAGGCCTCTTCGGGTCCCAGGGAGTCGTAGAGTTCTATCAGCCTCCTTACCTCGCGCGAGGATAGGGCATTCTCTCGTGCGAGCTCTACGACGCGGCTCTTGGCCTCCTCTGGCAGGTCTGAGGCGGCCACGATGGACTTTGCGCTGATGCTCAAGCCCTCCTCGCGAACTCTTCCAGCCCTCTCCAACTCGTAGTACCATGCCCTGCTTATCCCGAAGTGTCTGCAAGCCTCCTCGAGGCTCTTGAACACCTCCCGCTGGATCATCAGGTCTATGTAGTTTAAGAGCTCTTCAGGTGTCAGGTCTTCCCGGCTTAGATGTATTGAGAAGGCTATCTTCATCGCCTCCTCCTCAGACACCTCGTAGACTATCGCCGGGACCTCTCGGAGGCCCTCCCTCCTCGCAGCCTCTAGTCTGCGGGAGCCGTCGAGGACCTCGTATCTGGCCTGCGCCTGTTCCACCAGAGGATTAGGGGCTGCGCAACCCCCATCTCCCTGATTGACGCGGTGAGGGCTTCGAGCCGCCCTCTATCAACAGGGGCGTTGGTTTCGAGGGTCTGGGATTGGCCAAAAGGTTCAGGCAGCCTCCGCTAGAGCATCCGAAGCCTTGACGGAGAGCATGGCCCGGGTATGATCAGGGCCCTCCTACAGGAACCCCAGAGGCCAAAACAGATATAATGTGTGGGGTTTGGGGCCGGGGGCTTTGCCTGCGAGGAGGAGGGTTAGGCTAGAGGTTGTGGGCGACGACGGAGACAGGCTGACTGTCATACTTGAGGGAAGGGTTACGAGGGAGAAGATAATGCAGCTCGCTGACCTCGTAGACCTCTACGGCGGAGGCCCCTCCCCCCAGCAGCCGGTGGAGAACAAGTTGACGAGGCTTGCAAGGATGATTGAGAAGAGATTTCCCTACGCCGAGTTCACCTCGAGGGATGTGGTTGAGGCCTATGAGGCTGAGTATGGCGAGAAGCTGACATTGAGCACGGCCTCTACCTACCTCTCGAGGCTTGCTGAGAGGGGATTCTTGGAGAGGGCGGGCGGCATGTTGAACAATATCAGGTACCGGCTCCTGAGGGGCCGGCTCGAGGAGGTTGAGGGCGATCAGTAGCACTCCCAGCCATCCTCTCCAATATCTCGAGCGCATCATCCATCTCTCCGCTCTCCAAGGCCTGGCTGAGCTCTAGGAGCCAGGCGAAGCGTCTCGCGCCCAAGAGGCCTAGGTATCCGAGGAGTAGGAGGGTGTGGATGGATTGGGAGATGTTACGTAGGGCTTGCCCGAGTATTTTTGCGTAGGTCCCGCGGGAGACGCCTAGGAGCCGGGCCTTCTCCTCAAAGGTCCTCCGAGCCCCGGTTGCGTAGTCCTCGGCCTCCAGCCTGAGCGCCTCAAACTGCCTCCGCGTGAGGGATGAGCCGCTGAGTAGGGCCCTGAGAACCGGGTCTTCCCCCAGAATAGAGCCCCTCTCCTCCAAGAGAAGCTCAGGCGGATAAGTCAAGCATCGCCCACCTCCCTGCTAGCCATTTTTGTCAACGCCGCTCCCTGATTAGCGCTCGCCACCCTCCAAGCCCACCCCACTCTCGAAAGACTCTCCACGTATTACCTCACCCCTAAGCCTTGAGAGCACCTCCTCGGCCAAGGCAGCATACGCCCCCGCCACCTCAGAGTCGGGGGCGTAGACGATCAGGGGGGTCCTGTGGAAGTGGCCCTCCTCCGCCTTGACGCTCATGGGGATCTCGGTTTTGAGAAGCCCCTCGCCGAGCCTAGCCCTGAGGTCGCTCCTGACCTCCCTCGTAACCCTATACCTGTTGTCCACCATCGTGAGGAAGTGGCCGAGAATCTCGATCCTCCTTCCGAGCCTCCTTCTCATCAGGTGTATTATCTGGTATAGCCTCCTCAGCCCCTCTATGCTGTAGAGCCGGGGCTGGACTGGGACGAGGACGTGGGTCGAGGCGTAAAGGGCGTTGAATGTCAGGACGCCGAGACTTGGCGGAGTATCCACCAATATGACGTCGTATTTCGGTAGCTCCGGCTCCAGGACTGTGGCTAGGGCGGCTTCTCTGCCGGGCTGACGGGAAACCCTCTCCTCGGCTGCGGCTAGGGACTCGTTGCTGGGCGCGACATATAGCCCTGGAATACCTGTCTCCCTTACGACTTGGCCTAGGCCTTGGACTCCGAGTAGGGCGGCTGTAATTGTTCTAGAGGATTCACCGGCTTCTATGCCGAGGGATAGGGCTAGGTGGCCCTGGGGGTCCATGTCGACTGCCAACACCCTGAGACCGTGTCTTATGGCCAGGGCTGATGCGAGGTTGACGACGCTTGTCGTCTTCCCAACGCCGCCCTTCTGGTTGCTGACAGCTATCACCCACGTCACACACGTCACCCCTGTCCCCCATGCCCCACACGGGAGACAAGCTCCCTAATCCCGATCTTCACCGACATTCTAAGCACCTTCGAGTAGAGCCCCCGCGGGTCGCCGAGGGGCCCTTGCAGCTCTGCCAGCCTCGAGACAAAACCCTCCAGCAGCTCATAGTCCTCCGGGTCGATGTAGAAGTGGACCTTCCTACGTCTATGCTTGGCTTGGGATACGGGCTGGCTGGTGGGCTTCGCAGCCGGGGCCTCGGGCGCCAATAGGTCCTCGATAGTCGGTAGGAGCCGGTCGAGATAGTCGGATGGTATACGCCTGGAAGACGGCTCAGGCATAGCAGAGGCACCCACATCGCCCACGTTTTATAGGTTGTATACGTCACCCATGGGTGATATGTCCTCCGTAATATCAGAGTGTTTTTATTGCCGGTCTAAACTGTTCACCCATTTCAGCCCACTTCTTGGTTTTTGTAAGTGAAAACTTAAATACTAGTCGTTTTCTATATTTCATATGAAAATCATTATAGTCTATACTTACACCACCCATTACCGCAGGGTGTCGGAGCGGCGAGCCTAGGGTTAAAGCCGAGAGGAAGGGCTCTCCAGAAGAAATTCTTAGGCAGATCGAGGAGAGCTCCACTAGCCGATTGAGAAGACGTTGAGTTACATATGGGAGGAGATGATAACCCCCTGACAACCCGTTGATCGGTCTTATAGAGGAGCCGCCACCTCAAGCCGCGCGAGGCCTATGCAGAAGACTCCGAGCCAGCCCAGCAGGCTCCGTGGACACAGCGGCTAAAGCCGGTGGGAGGGGTGGAGGCGGAGGGGCCACAGACTGTGGGCTGAGAAGGTGGTGGAGAGGGGTGCGGGGACTGAGAGGATGCTGGAGGAGGTGCTAAACCTCTACTCAGACCTTCTGCGGGAGATGGAGCGGCTCAAGCAGCGGCTAGGAGATAAGCTCTCTTAGCCTCTCCATCAATCTCCACACCCTGTCTCCGGGGTGGTGGATGTTCTCGGCGACCCGCCCCCGGCTCCCGGGCTGGAGCGAGCCGCTCTCGACCAGCGCCCTGCATATGGCCAGGGCCCTTCCGTGCCTCTCATCCCTGACGACGACTAGGTCGCCCACACCGAAGCTCCCCCTAACCTCGACGACTCCAGGCCCCATAACGTCCGCCCCTCCAGCAATCTTCGCCACAGCACCCATGTCTACGACGAGGCTCGGCATCGAGCCCAGCAGCGCCGCGTTAGCCCGCTCGTCTAGGACGGGGAAACGGCGCAAGCCCTCCTCCGCGAGTATCAGCCCGTCAAGCCAGTAGAGCCTGACGCCCTCATCCTCCAGCACAGCACCTTCCTTCACGCCGCCCACGCCTAGGCCCGCAAACACCTCACAGACCCTCCGCAAATCACTCTTACTAAGCCTGTGAAACTTCAAGCCAGCTACACGGTGTTTAGTCTATCGCCAAGCCATAAAAGCTGCGGTGGGGCGGAGGCCTAGGATGCCCAAGCGTCTGAGCAGGGCTGAGGCGGCGAGGCTTGTGGCTTCAGTCAGGCCCTGGAGGCTCCGTGGTAGATACATAGCTAGGAGCTTGAAGACGCGCGACTTCGCCGAGTCCCTCGACCTCTTGAAGAGGATTGCCAGGGCTGCGGAGAGGATGGGCCACCACCCGGACGTGGAGCTGGGGTACGGGTACTTAAGGCTGAGGCTCACAACCCATGACGCCGGGGGGCTAACGATCCGCGACTTTAAGCTTGCCGAGAACATTGAGAGGATCATCGAAGAGTGGGGCAGGGCTAGGTCTGCTCGGAGATGAGCCTCAAGGCCTCCAGCGTCAGCCTATAGGCCGCCTCCAAGTCCCTCAGATCCAAGACTAGGTGGGGTGAGTGGAGATATCTGCAGGGCACGCCGACCACTCCAGTAGCAACGCCTCTACCGTGCAGGTGGATTCTGCCAGCATCCGTCGCGCTCCCAGACACTATCTGGGACTGATAGGCCACGCCAGCCCTCTCGGCCGCCCTCGCCAGGAGTGAGTAGAACCTCCTATTCGTGATCATGGAGGAGTCCATAAGCCTCAGGGCCGCGCCGCGGCCGAGCCGGGTTATGCGGCTCTGCTCCGGGACCCCAGGCGTGTCAGCAGCCACCGTCCCCTCCAAGACAATAGCGTACTGGGGGTTGACACTGTTCACGGCGGTCGCTGCACCCCTCAGCCCGACCTCCTCCTGGACTGTGAAGACTGCGTGGAGCTCGACCCCTATTTCCTCAGCGGCGGCCTCCCTAGCCACCAGGGCGGCGACAACGCATCCGACCCTGTCGTCGAAGGCCTTGCCCATGACTCTTGTGCCTAGGAGCTTGGAGAAGTGGGCGGGGAAGGTGGCGTAGCTTCCGATCCTGACGCCAGCGGCCTCCGCCTCCTCCCTGCTTGAGGCGCCTATGTCTATGTGGAGCTCCCTCAGCTCCGGGGCCCTCTTTGCCTCCTCCTGAGTCGTTATGTGGGGTGGCTTAGCGCCTATGCAGCCCTCCAGCGGCCCCCTCTCGGAGTGGACCACAACCCTCTGGCCTACGAGGACCCGCGCATCGAGCCCGCCTAGGGGTGTGAAGCTCAGGTATCCCTCCTCGTCGATCCAGCTAACCATCATCGCAACCTCGTCCATGTGGGCTGCAAGCATCACCCTCGGGCCCCCGTCACCAATCCTGACGATCAGATTCCCCATCACATCCCTCCCCACCGAGCCGGCACAGCCCTCCAGAAAGCCCTTAATCTCCTCGGCCACCGGGTCCTCGCCGCCTGGCGGCGCATAGCTCATGCTCAGCCTCTCCAAGAGCCTTAGAGCCTCATCCATCACAAAATCGAGACAATGATCTCAGCATAAAAATCGTTACCGATCACCGCTCTGGGATGTCTTTATCACCAGCCACCCGGCTAAGCCTAGCTTGGAAGGTGGCGCGGCGCTGGCTAGGCTCCTCGTCCTTAAGCTCGGAGGCTCCCTAGTCACGGAGAAGAGGATGGGCGGGGCTGTGAGGGTGGAGGTGCTGAGGAGGATTGGCGAGGCGCTCACAAAAATCTTGGATAGGCCCTTGATAATTGTTCACGGCGGAGGGGGCAGGGTCCACGAGGTGGCTGGCGAGTACCAAGTCGCCCTGGGCTCCGCCTCTCCGCGCGGCGTCGAGGGCTTCGTCAAGACCTCCATCGAGACTAGGAGGCTCAACCTACAGGTGACGGAGATACTCTCGGAGTCGGGGCTCAGGTGCATTGGACTCCCCTCAACCGCAGTCTTCCAGACTAGGAGGGGGAAGATAGTCACCGCAGGCCTCGACCCGATACTCGCCGCCCTAGACCAGGGCCTCGCACCAGTCCTCACGGGCGACGTGGTCTTCGACAGAGAGCTCGGCTTCACAGTCCTCTCAGGCGACACGATAGCGGTTGACCTCTCGCTGAGGCTTGGGGCGGAGAGGCTCGTCTTCGCCACAGATGTGGACGGAATATTCGAGCACCCCGGCGAGGGTGCTAGGCTGCTTAGGGTCCTAGATAGGAGGGCGCTGTCTTCGGTGAGGTTTGGAGACGTGGGTGACGTGACTGGCGGGATGGCCTCGAAGGTCGAGGAGGCCCTAAGGGCCGCGGAGGCGGGTGTCGAGGTCTACGTCGTGAACGGCCTTGAACCCTCCCGGGTTGTAGACGCGCTGCTTGGGAGGGAGACAATAGGGACGAGGATTCTAGGATAGCTTTACCGGCGCCCCACTCGCCGCAGACCTGTAGCACGCCTCCTTGAAGACCGCCACCCTCAAGCCGTCTTCTACACCGGCGGCGGGCTTCTCCAACCCCCTAATGGCCCTGACAAAGTTGGCGAGCGGGCTTGAGGAGGGCGGGACCTCCTCCATTGGCCGCCTCACATTCTGGGCCTCGCGGTCCATGACCCAGACATTCCTAGAGCCTAGCTCGTCGAGATAGGCGAGGAGGCCGCCGGGACAGTATATCCTCAGCCTCTCGGACCAGAGGGGCGCGTCACCCATCAGGGATATGCTCGCCACACAGCCGTCAAACCTGGCCGTGATCGCTGCCACGAGCTCGGCGCCCCAACCCTCCTTCGAGGAGAGGGCTGCGTAGACTTCGCGGGGTAGCCCACCCATAACCCAGAGCACCATGTCGACGATGTGGCTCCCAGAGTCCATCAGGAATCCTCCACCTGCGATCCGCGGGTCAGCCCTCCAAGTCCCCTTAGACAGTCCTGTCCAGTCTTGGGAGAGCTGGTGCTCGATGTATACGGGCCTCCCAAGACCCTCGGGCGAGGCCATCCGCTTGATGTATCCGAAAAGGCCGTCGGTCCTCCTCTGATACCCGACAGCAACTACTCGGCCGGACCCCTCGGCGGCTCTCAAGACCTCCCACGCCTCATCCACGCTGGAGACCATGGGCTTCTCGACGAAGACGTGGAGGCCTCTCCTCAAGGCCTCGAGTATCTGCTCCTTGTGGTAGACGTGGGGTGTGAGTATTAAGACGCCGTCGAGGCTCTCGCGGTCAAGCATCTCGACGTAGTCTGAGTATTCCTTCGCGCCTCCGAGTTGGGGTGCGGCCGCCTTCAGCCTGGCGACAGCCTCCTTGTTCGGATCGCAGAGGGCGACAACCTCGGCGCCCAGCTCGCCGGTGAGGGACTTGGCGTGGAAGCCGGCTATGCCCCCGCAGCCTATGAAGGCGAGCCTCAGCCTCTCACTCATTGTTTTAACCGCCCATCTCTTTATCTCGCCGAAATAAATATTCCTCACGACCGCCTCCAAACCCTCTCTCAGATATTCCAGAGATGGTAGTTCGGTAGCCATAGCCTCTACCGCACCATTATTTTTCAGCACCTCCCAACCATAATGGTTGAGGTATATCCAGTATCCCGTGATTCCGGCTATAAGTCGTTCATGACTCTGAAATAGGCTGTCTAGGGCCTCATAAAGACTGTCTGCTGTAGTATTTGTCTCGCCGTCAACAGAAATAATGACTGCCCGCTCACCATAGGGAGCTCTCACACCACCCCACCAATTGCCCTCGATACAATATCCTGCGGTATTCTCTCGAGGTAGTAGTCCATCCTCCCCTCAATCTATTGGAGATCTTCAGGTCTGATGAAATCCACCACCACTGAGTAACTCTTCTCCATCTTCTTCAGGCCGCGGTCTTCATGGTGATGGTGTGGGTGGATGTATAGGTAGTCTACGTCTCAGAAAAAGAGTCAAGCCTAACCTGACCCCGCATGTGAAGAGGATCTACATTGGAGAATATATTTGGAATAGGACTGCACTTGGCGCAGGCATATTATCAGCCCTTCAACATACTTTCGCCGAGGTGTCTGAAGGTTTATTGGCCGGCCAATATTCAGTCTGTTACGTTTGTGTATGGCCGGTCCCATACAGCTGGTATTGGGGGTGGGCTGGTGGCTGGGGGTAATGAATGGGAGCTAAATGCTCCCTCCACAAACCCCACGACACCTCCAAGTCCCGGGAGGGAGGCCGCCAAGAATGGGACGGGGGAGGGTAAGACTCGGCGGCGACTAACACCGGATGAGAGGTCTAGGCTCATAGAAGCTTTAAGGGCTGGAGTGGAGAAGGGCTACGGATACATGAGAATTTGGAGGATGCTGAGGGAGAGTGGGATAATAGTTTCCGGGAAGACCGTCCAGTACTGGTATTACAGAAGATATCCTGAAAAGGTTAGAAGAAGGGGAGGATACCTTCCAAGAGAACTGAGGATTAGGCTATACGAGAAGGTACTCGAGCTGAGGAGGGCGGGTCTTGGATACTGGAGGATTAGGAGGAGGATTGAGGAGCTGTATGGAGTTGTGTTGAGTCCTTCGGTGATTGTCTATTGGTGCCTTGGAGTACACACACCATACAACGGTATAAGAATCCCCACAATCGATCATCTAGAGCCATCCCCGGAGCTAGCATATGTGATAGGCGTTGTCTCTGGTGATGGGTGGACGTATAAGACGAGGAGTGGTGAATATGAGGTTGGGGCCAGGGTTAAGGACAGGGATTTCATAGAGGAGTTCTCGAGATGCTCGGGGCGGGTCCTCGGGATAGAACCGCCGAAGCCAATACCAGTAGTGGACGGACAGTTTAAAGTGCGTGTCCAATCAAAAGTACTGTACCAGCTTTTACAAAAGCCCATAGACATCAAGAGGATAAAACCATTCATAGGACACTGCGAAGACTGTATGAGGAGCTTTCTTAGAGGATTCTTCGACGGCGAGGGATCTGTAAATAAAAATGGAGTTATTCTCTGCTACAATACGGATACCAAGCTTCTCGAATATGTCCAGAGGCTTCTGAATCGTCTAGGCATCGAGACAACAGGTCCTAGAATCTGTACTAGGAGAGGAACCCCCTTCCTCAATAAAAAACTGGGAAAAATATACAAAAGGAGAAAGGACCTATACTGCATCTATGTTAAAATGAAGGATAGGTTGAGATTCTACCGGCTAATAGGGTTCACGATTCAAAGAAAACAGCAACGACTTCAAGAACACCTCAAGAGACGCGGACTACTAGACACGCCACCCAACCAAACCCTCCCCCAACCCTCTCCCCCACCACCAACTTCTCACAATAATGAAAAATCTGTGGAGAGGGTTGAGAGCTTTGCCCGGTGTTGTCGACGTGGTTTTAGACGGTGAGCGGGCGGTGGTAAAAGTTGTGAGGGGGGAGGAGGGTCTGCCTGCGGTGATATCGGCGCTTATAAGGGATGGTGTGAGTGTTAGACGTGTTGAGATGAAGAAGCCGAGCCTTGAGGAGGTCTTCCTGAGCCTCACCGGTAGAAGGCTAAGGGACGAGAACGGGGTCAAGGAGGAGATCACCCGAAGGAATATTGCGATAAGGAGGGCGCGGTCTTGATAGCCAGGGCCTCTGAGATAGGCGCTATAGCGTCACGCGAGGTTAAGAAGTGGTACCGCTCCCCCATTCTTGAACTCCTTTACCTTTACCCTCGTCAATAATCTTAGAAAGATCACAACTGCGGCTTAGCCTGCCCTGAAGGGCCCGCAAGGCCTGTTTTAACTTGAAGACAGAGCTTCTCACCTATCTTCAGCTCTATCTTCTCGCCAGTTAGCCTCACGACGATATAGAAGCCGCTTATTTTGCCGAAGATGTCTGAGACATATCCTATAGTCCTGCCGTCGGTGGTGTAG
>CAKZUF010000033.1 GCA_937921685.1 uncultured archaeon | reverse complement strand
ATTGGTAGGACGCAAACTAATCCGAAGCGACAGCATAATTAGCAAGGAAGAAGCATCGCAGGGTAATGTAAAGTTTTGCCTTCAGGTTGTGTGGAAGTCGCGCCGGATGAGGATAGCACCAGGGAATAGTAGTTTATGACGTACCCATTCCGGCTCGAGGAGTCAAACACTCCTAAAATTTTGTTCATTTTGGAGAATAGGATTTGGTGCGGGGGGTGGGATTTGAACCCACGAACCCCTACGGGACAGGGTCCTAAGCCCTGCGCCTTTGACCAGGCTTGGCGACCCCCGCTCCCACACTGTGTATAGTGTGCTCAGCCCCCGCTCCTATGATCATTACTGGTTTCCCGCGACGTTCAGTCATCATCGCATTCTATAAAGTATTATTCTGCTGGATTTTAACTTGTTGCCTGGCTTTATATTTGGCCCATTGGGCTGGATTTTACTCTCCTGCTATCTGGTTATCTCCCTCCTTATCTCCTCTATCCTCTTAGATATTATCCCCTTTATGAGGTCGCAGATCTGGTATATTCTTTCGTCCTCTACGGTGTAGTAGCATTTGTTTCCTTGCCTCTTGGCCGTGACTATGCGTTTGTCGCGGAGTATTTTGAGGTGTTGGGAGACTGTTGGCTGGGAGAGGCCAGTTCTCTCAGCGATCTCCGAGACTGTGAGCTCACCCTCCCTGAGCAGCTGTAGTATCTGTATCCGCTTGGAATTTGTGAATATTGTGAAGAAGTCTGAAATCAGTTCGAGCTGGGCTACTTCACGAGTCTTTGCCAACGCCTTCTCTCACCGTCTCTAACATCGTAGGGTGGGCCTAGATATATGTTGAATACCGGTTCTAAGGCTCCGCTTAGCATCGTCCAGTACAATCTGTTGAAGAACCTCTTCATGAGATACTTGATTGTTGAGGGGTTCTGCCTCTCCGGCTGCCTAGTGTAGGTTCCCGAGACGAAGACTGCCTTGCGGTCTCCCATCTCTAGTGGACAGTTTATTCTCCCGTTGTAGAGGTATACTTTTCCCGTCCCGTGTATTTGGGATGCTATAGACTCGGCCGTGGTTATAGCCTCCAGATGAGCGACAACCCCTGATTTCGAGATGGGTATGTCTGTCGTGTCACCAATCGCGTATGCGTCGTCATGCCCCTTGATTTTCAGAGTATGTCTATCGGTAGGTATCCAACCCTCCTCACCCCCTATACCCGAGCTTATCACAACGTCGGCCCCCCTGTGAGGCGGGATGGCTATTAGCAGGTCATACCCCAAGTCTTCGCCCTCGAGGGACTAGATCTTCTTGGCCGATGCGTCGACATATTCGACGTTGAAGAGTGTGTATGTTATTATGTTCCTCCTCTCCATCTCTGGCTCAACCACGTCGGCTATCCCGTGGGCCGGGTAGGCCCTGGTGTAGGGTGTAGCATAAACGATCTCGACCTCTCTTCTTATGCCCCTTTTTCTCATAAGCTCGTCTATTAAGAAGACGGCCTCGACTGGGGAGGGCGGGCATTTGTGGGGGAGGGCGGTCAGCACTACTATTCTGCCGCGCCTGAAGGCTGATAGGGCCTCCCAGACCCTCGCCGCGTCCTCCTGCGATCTGTGGAAGTTGAGCGACGCCTCGGCCAGCCCTGGTATGATTTCTGGAGATGCTATGGAGCCGGTCGCGACCACGAGGTAATCATAGCCAATCCTTGTCCCACCGTCGTATATCACCGCCCTATTATCCAAGTCTATTCGCGAGACAGGTTTCTCTATGAGTCGGGCATTCCGGTTCAGCAGTTGTGTGTGGGGCCTTCTGAAGGTCTTTGGATCGGCGCCTCTGAACGCGATGTCGATGTTGCCGGGCTGGTATACATGCGATTCAGAGCCGTCGAGCACGACTATTTCTAGACGGCCAGCCTTTATCTCAGACTTTAGTTTCTTAGATAGTGCATTGGCCAGTATTGCGCCTCCTGTGCCGGCTCCGATTATGGCTATCCGCTTCATGGTCACCCGCCTTTAGACGTCACACGTATGACTATTCTGATGTAGCCCTGCTCCTCCTTCACCTCTACTATCTCGTTCTTGCTTTTCGCGGCCCACGCGGTCACATCGCTTTTAGCAGCGGGGTCTGTGGCAAGCAGCTCTATCTCATCGCCGGGCTGTGACTTCCTGTAGACCTTTATGAGCTCGGTTATCGGGCCTGGGCAGAAGCTCCCCCTAGCATCCACTACGTGCCTCAATCCCTCCCTCACCTCATATGAAGATGACTTGGCCTCCCTCCGCGATGCTTAGGAAGGTTGAGGCGCCGACCACGTCCTCAACCTCTGGAATCAAATCCGATTCCTTAATGCCCATAGCCGTCATGGTTGTCGAGCATGCGTGAAGCCTAACGCCCAGATCCTTCGCCTGCTTTATAAGCTCGTAGACTGTTGGTACCTTCAACTCCTTAAACCTCTTCGTCATCATGCGGGTTACCATCCCACTCATCCCCGGCAGCACGCCCAGTAGCGAGGGCAGGCCGAGTGACGGATTGCCAACAGCTGAGATCTTCAGATTCTCCACCTTCCTCTTAACCACCGCATCGAGGCCCCAGAAGGTGAAGAACATGTGCACCTCCATCCCCATGGCCGCGCCGGTGGTGGCAAGTATGAATGCTGGATAGACCATGTCGAGGGAGCCTTTGGATAGTATTATGCAGAGTTTCTGCACCTTTTTCTGCGCCTCTTTTTCAGAAGTGGTTGTTTCCAACCAGACCACCTCGAACTATTGAATATTCGAATTTTCTAATAATCCTTAGCCCACATAAGCATGCAAATTTATGATAACTCATGGAACTGCGTGCTCAGCTTTTCAGAGCTAATAACAGATAGATTATCGTTAAGATAATTATTGCTAGGGGCGAGGTCCCTATCTTTAATCCGCCGAGTGATACTTGAGTGTAGATGATAGGATGTAGTTTTGGCACTGACTCAAGCATGCGAGGAGCAACTCCTATCAGCAATAAGATAATGCCCATCACTATCAGGACTACTCCCGCCAGAGTCTCCACTCTCATTCTTCTTCTGATAGTTGTTATCGATCCGGCGTCTAAAAACTCTTTTCCTTGGGGTTTTGGCGAGGGTGGTGTAATATCTAAATTGTAAGCTATGTGTTTTCTCCTGCAAGATTGGATGTTGAGGGTGGGCAGATTAGGAGGCTTTACGTGAGGTCTGTATTATCCTCTCTTTCGAGCGGAGCCTCGCAGCCGTTTATAGCTGTGTATGCTGCGGTTCTCGGGGCTTCTTCCTCCCAGGTTGGCTTCCTCCACGCAGTAAATAACTTGGCTGCTAATGCACTCCAGCCCCTTTGGGGGTTCTTAAGTGATAAGAGGGGGTCTAGGGTGAAGCCCATCTTCTACAGCACGCTAATCTCCTCTCTTCTATGGGTGCCCGTAATACTGGTTGGAGACCCTGCTGTTTACATCGCATTGGTCGGTGTACAGTTTATCGTTGCCTCAGTCTCTGCCCCCCTATACACCGCCCTAATAGGTGAGGTTGTGCCGCTTGCCGTGCGGTCGGTGGTGACCGCCACTATAAATTTCTGGGGACAGGTTGGCTCACTTATCTCAACCCTCGCTGTGGGTGTTGTATCTCTTGTAGGGATTCCCGGCTACCATCTCGGCTTCTCTGTCGCGGCGGTCTCAGGCATACTTTCCGCATTCGCTTTCTTGAAGATGAAGGAGCCTCCAAAACACAAGACCCTAGGTGGCGAGCTTACAATCACCTACGTCGTCCAGCACATTATCAATTCCCGTCAGTTCTTGAAGTTCACGGTCATCTCCAACATCTATGGATTCTACATGTCGATTGCTTGGCCCTGCTTCACCTTAACCATGACGAGGATTGCCAATCTCAGCTTCTTCGAGATAGCGCTCCTCTCCATCGTCTC
>CAKZUF010000032.1 GCA_937921685.1 uncultured archaeon | reverse complement strand
GGCTCGACACTCGGTGGCCGCTCTGTTTCCGCGATAGGGTTGAGGGAGGATTTATCACTGGCCTATAAGGCCTTGTTCTCGGCTTGGATAGGGTCGGTTTTGCCGTTGTGGGGGCTGGGGTTATCGGGCAGGTCCACGCGGGGAATATCTCGATGCTTGAGAGTTGCCGGCTTGTCGCTGTTGCAGATCAGGTGAGGGAGAGGGCTGAGATGGTTGGGCGGCAGTTTGGCGCCAAGGCTTACGCCTCGATAGACGAGGTGGTCAAAGACCCGGATGTGGAGGCTGTGGTGGTTGCGACGCCATCCTACCTCCACGCACCACAGACACTCTACGCCCTACAACACGGAAAACACGTTCTGGTCGAGAAGCCCATGGCCACGACTCTCAGGGGGGCGCGCCTAATCTCTGAGACCGCTAAGAATGCGGGGCTTAGACTGGGTGTGGTTTTTCAGGAGAGGTATCTGGGGGCGGCGAGGCGGCTTAAGGAGGTGGTCTCAGACGGTGGTCTGGGGAGGGTTTACCTGATTGAGGCGGAGCTTAAGTGGTGGAGGGGTGAGGCCGACTATTACAGGAGTGACGAGATTGCACGGAGTTGGAGGGGGTATTGGGAGACGGAGGGTGGCGGGGTCTTGATGAACCAGGCAATACACACTCTAGACCTAGTCCTATGGTTCGGTGGAGATGTTGAGGAGGTTTCGGGATTCATCTCCAACGCATCACACCCATCCATAGAGGTGGAGGATGTGGCTACTGCAGCAATAAGGTTCAGGAGCGGGGCCCTCGGAGCCATCTCAGCAACAGTGAACACGCAGCCGACGAACAGGCAGTATAGGAAGATACGGGTGCTAGGCACCAGAGGATTTGCCGAGATACACGACCTCTCCCTCAGAATATGGACGGATGATGGTGAAGTCCAAGTTGACGGCAGCGGGATAGCCTTCGGAGAACTCCACAGAGCCCTCCTAGCAGACTTCGCCGACTGTGTCAAGAGTGGGAGAAAGTTTCCAGTAGATGGTGTTGAAGGTATTAAAAGCCTGGAGCTGATCAAGGCAGTTTATCTGAGCTCCGAGAGGGGTGTGAAGGTTTCTCTACCACTCGGTTGGGGTGATGTGCCTCTTTGAGGCTGTGCTTTACAAGCCTAGCCTATCCCGAGCTGAGTCTGGCCGAGGTTTTGGAGCGGGCGGTCAGGATGGGTTTTGATGGTGTCGAGCTTAGGGTGGCTGACGACGGAGTTCACTTAAAACCTGCCCCGCCTATCCCGCGCACACAGCTTGAGCTCTTAAAGTCCTACAACCTACCAGTCCCTGTCCTCTCAAGCTACCTCAGACTCTCCGAGATGCTCAGCGATGATACGGGCTCGGCCTTCCAGCTGGCCAGCAACTTGGTCAAACTGGCCGTAGAAATCGGCGCATCGGGCTTAAGGGTTTATGGAGGCGAGTTTCCAAAGGACACCGAACGCGTGGTTAACGGATACAAGCTCTTGGCCCGTATCTCGGGAGATCGCGGCGTCAGAATAATGATTGAGACCCACGACTACCTGGCGGATACCTCTAACATCGCGGAGCTTTTAGGGCTCTCTGACGAGCTAATATTCCTCTACGATCCAGCCAACATAATCTACGCCGGCGGGTCACATGGCGAGGCGTTCAAGCTATTGGCGGGGAGGATAGGGCATGTACACTTGAAGGACTTTGTCTGGAGGGGAGGTAGGAGGGTTTTTACGCCACCCGGTGAGGGTGTTGTCCCCCTCAAAGAAATAGTCTCTGACCTCAGGCAGTCTGGATACGAGGGCTATCTCTCCGTGGAGTGGGAGAGGTTCTGGCACAGGGACCTGGCAGGCGGAGACGATATACTCCCCCTCTATCGCGATTATCTGAGGCGGCTGATATGAAGCTCGGAATAATCTCTGACGAGATATCACAAGACCCGGACCACGCATTCAAGATAGCTAAGCGCCTAGGAGCGACACACGTCGAGATACGCGACGTCTGGGGCAAAAATGTCTGTGAATTAGGTGACAGCGAAGTACTCGAGCTCAAGAAGAGTGCACAGAGGCATGGGCTGGAGGTCTCCAATATAGATTCCTACGCCTTCAAAACCTACATCGACGACAGAGACGGGCATGCCCAGAGCCTAAGGATTCTGAGGAGGGCGATGGAGCTCACAAAGCTGCTCGACCTTAGATTCACTAGAATATTCACTTTCTGGTGGCAGGGCGGGGTGGCTAGGAATCTTGACCGAGTCGTTGAGCTTCTCGCCCCGGCCTTGGACATCGCCTCCGACGAGGGCGTCGTTCTCGCCGTCGAGAACGAGTATAGCTGCATGGTCGGGACCGGTGTGGAGACTAGGATGCTGCTTGATGCTTTCAAGAGCCCTTGGCTAAAGGTTCTCTGGGATCCCGGCAACGCCTTCTTCGCAAGGGAGGAGCCATACCCGCAGGGCTACGAGCATGTGAGAGACAACATCATCCACGTCCACTTGAAGGATGCTGCTGTGGAGAACGGCGCATTCAAGTTTAAGCCGATAGGCTCTGGAATGATAGACTATTTCGGACAACTCCAGGAGCTGGATAGAACATTCGACGGCGTCGTCTCACTGGAGACCCACTATATCCCGCCCAACGGGACCAAGGAGGATGGAACAGTAGAGTCTTTCAACGGCCTTCTAAGAATCCTCTCCAGAATTAAGACTCTCTGAGCATTATTTTCTCAGGAGGAGACGTCTAAGCCCATCCAGATATGCCTGCCTGTCCTCAAGGCCTCTGCCCCTAAGTGGTCTCCGAGCCGCATAGCAAGCCGCTCCTAGGGCGTAAATCGGCTCAACTCCACTCGCCAAGAAGGCTGCTGAGAGAGAGGTGGCCACGCCTAGAACGTATTTTGAGCTGACTGGTGGCTCGATCCAGTTGGACTTCAAGTAGACACCGTCCGAGATAGAGTCCCAGCCGCCCACTAGGAAGACGGGTTTTCCCATGGTCTTCGCGAGGCGGGAAGCATCCTCGCCAAGCTGCTCTTGGACTGGCTTTACCAGGGCTCCGGGATTTCCAATACCCGTTTCGAACCCATACCCGGCCAGAAAGCCATCCACAACCACAGCTAACCCCTCCCCCGGCCCCTCCATCCTCGGCTCCACGCCAAGAATCCTCAAGGCTTCAGCCGCTCCTTGAGCCTCCTCAGCCCCACCTCCCACACTCGCCGATACAGGCTGTCTCAGCCTTGAAAGGGCGTAGGCCAGGTCACCTGGACCTGCTATGGCCTCGGCGTCGGGTGGTGCACCGATTGGCTCGACGTAGGTTTTGCCAGCCAGCTCCTGTTGAAGAGTCATGAATGGTTTGGCGCCGTGGAGTGTAATTGTGACACTCGGCCTGACAGTGGTGGTGTATTTCCCTGTGTCTGGGTCCATGCCGGAGGGAACGTCAATCGAGAAGACCCTTGCAGCAGATGAGTTGATGAGGTTGATTGCTGATTTATGCGGCTCTCTGATCTCCCCTCGGACACCTGTTCCGAATATGCCGTCTATAATAATGTCAGCCTCTCTGAAGAGTTGCTGGAGCCTATGTAAGTCCTCAAGCGTGTCTGCAACATAGTAGTCGACGCTCCGCCTCATTCTGCAAACCGCCTCCCAGTTGGCTGCTGCCTCAGGGGTCCTTATCTGGTCTGGCCTGGCCAGCAGGATAACAGATATTCTAGCGGCCCTGCCAGCTAGGTGTCGCGCTGCTACAAAGGCGTCTCCACCATTATTGCCGGGGCCTGCAACGACGAGTACTTTGGCTGACGCAAGGTTTGATGCCTCTCTAGCCACCACCCTAGCCACCGCAGCCCCCGCGTTCTCCATTAGGAGTCTCCTATCGACGCCGAGGTATGCAGAATTCTCATCTATGATTCCAATCTCGTAGCTCTTGTACTGGCGGCCCGCGGACAGCCTCTTCTCCTCCACGGACCTTATACAGGCGTTGCAGGGTCTAAAACCTTATCCGCGAATATGGCGGCAGCTACTTTGGACTAGGCTCACTGACCCTTGGCTTGTTACGCCTCAGGGAAAGTATCTCGGCTAGATTGGCTAACACAGCCTTAACTCCGCCTTTCTCGAGATAATGTGCCAGCATCTCCCAGTCAACCCTCAGAATGATGATTGTTATTACCACAAGCACAGCTATCGAGATAATTGTTGCGCCAGGACCCCCATTCATTAGCATATCTAGCACCTCCATATACGCCCGTCCCATGTATGCGACCGAGACCGTTAGGAGCACTTTACCCGCTGTGCTGTAGATCATGAACTTTGTGAAGGAGTATCTCGTCATGCCGATAGGAATGTAGTAAACGTCGTCGGGTAGCGGTGTTAGGGCGAAGATGAAGACGCCTATGGCACCATACTTCCCAATCAGCCTGTTGAGAGCATCCATACTCCGCCGCCTCTCCTGTCCGAGGAACCTATACCCCAGCCTGCCCAGCAGGTAGGACGTTATCTTTCCGAGAGCTCCACCAAGCCCCGAGACTAGCCCGAGTAGAAGAGGGTCGAGTATGCCCGAGAGAATAACTACCACGAAGAGGTAGGGTAGGGGGAGAAACGGTATCGCACTCCCAACCAAAGAAAGCAGAAAGACTCCCGGATACCCTGTCTTAACCGCGTAGATTTCAAGCTGCCTGAAGAACTCGCTCAGCACCGAGAAGTCAGACACTCGTTTTCAGCACCTCTCTGATAGCCTCTTCCGCCATCAGTATGAGCTTGTTGAGACCATCCTGCGTCTTTGACTCAGCAGTATACTTTACCTGCGGCATTGTGTTGGAGGGTCTGACGAGAACCCAGCCATCACGGAAGAAGGCCTTGACGCCGTCGATGTCTATGATCCTTAGGGCCTTGGGACGGAGCAGCTCAGCCACCCTCTCGACAACCCTCTGCTTCAGCTCGTCTGGAACCTCGACAACTCTGATGCTTGATGCGTAGTATCTTGGGAGACTGTCCACAAGCTTGGACAGAGGTTGGTCGAGCCTTGAGACTAGCTCAGCCATCCTAGCTACGGCGTATAGGCCGTCATCAAATCCGTGGAGTTCTGAGAAGTATATGTGATTGCTCTTTTCACCACCTATAACGGCTCCAACCTCCCTGACCTTGCTGAGCATGAAGGCGCGTCCCGTCCTGCTCAGAACCGGCTCAAATCCAAGCCTCAAACCTACCTCCTCCACAACTGAGCCGCAGCTAACATCATAGACTATCCTACCCTTCTCATCGAGTCCGTGGAGGAGGACAGCGAGTGTGAGGTCACCCTCAAGGAACCTGCCTTGGTCGTCTATGAATACGGAGCGGTCAGAGTCGCCGTCCAGTCCAGCCCCCAGGTCCGCATCCCCGCTCCTCATCATTTCAGCGAGCTGTTTTAGCGTCTCGGGGGTCGGCTCAGGCGGGTGGGCTGGGAAACGGCCGTCAGGCTCCTCGTTTAAAGGCGTCAGATCGCATCCAATCTCTCTCAGGAGCCTTGGCCCAATGACGCCTCCCGCGCCGTTCGAGAAGTCCACGAGTAGCTTGACCCTCCTCCGAAGCCTCACAAGACCCTTAACCCTCTCGATGTAGTGTGTGATTATGTCTACCTTCTCTGCCTCGGCTTTCCGGGTCCTGTCCACTTTAACCTCCTCGAAGAATATTTTCTTGAGCGTGCTCATTCCCCGCACTTCTGATACAGTCTCGCCGTCACCCATGACTAGCTTGAAGCCATTCCACTCGGGGGGGTTGTGACTCGCAGTAACCTGTACTCCACCGTTGTAACCCAATTCAACGACACCTAGGTATAAGACAGGTGTGGGAACCATGCCGGCGTCCTCGACCCCAACCCCTCCATCGAGAAGACCTGCAATCAGTGCCTGAGAGAGGCTTGGCCCGCTGAGCCTAACATCCCTCCCAACGAGAACCCTGCCCCCACCACCCAACATCTTCGCAAATGATAGTCCGACGCGATAAGCTATGGACTCATCCAAGTCTGCCGGATATCTTCCACGGATGTCGTATGCCCTGAAGATCGCCTGGCTCGCTTCCCTCAACCTACAACACCCGCGGCCTACCTCAGATATATGTAAACCTTATCCCAGCCCTATCGGAGTTGTACTGCCTGTTCAGCCTTATCAGCAGTACTGTCAGCCTCTCGGTGATTCTAGAGTACTTCAGCCCGCCGGCGTAGAGTGGCCGAATGCCTTTAATCAGAGAGAGGACTTCCATAACCTCTTTAGAGGCCTCTTTATCGCCGCAAACCACCACATCGCAGTCGACAGAACTGTTCAAATCCTCCAGCGCATTGGCCGGGACATAGGTCAGCGCCGACACAACCCTCACCCCATCTCCCAGTATTGCTTGGAGAGCTTCAGCCGCTGATCCGCTGGAGGGCTCCAGATATTCGGGCCCACCGCCGAGGTCAGATTCTAAGGGGACGACGCAGGAAACAGCGATAGCCCCTGTCTTCATTTTGCTTTTGACGTTCTTAGCAAGCTGGTATAAGCCGGTGAATGGGACGGCGAAGAAGACGAGGTCGGCCTTTGCGGCCGCCTCCTCGTTTAGGTCGCCTACCGCGAGTCCTCCACCAATAATCCTGTTCACATCTTGGGCAGCCTTCGCCGCTCTCTCAGCGTCCCTTGAGCCTATAATCACCCTCCGCCCAGCCTGTGTGAGCCTCAAAGCGAGGGCTCTCCCAAGCCCCGCTGTCCCACCGAGAATAGCTATAGACTTCTCGACACTCATTTCTGAGAGCCAATCCCGAGGGAGGAGAGGATCTGCTGGACCTCCTCGTCCGAGACTTGGACAACCTCGACAGAACCCCTCATCCAAGGATGTGGAATACAGAAGTACTGGTAGAGGCCGGGGTCTCGGAAGGAGTAGCTCCAGTTAAGACCTGGCCCAAAGAGCCCGGAGTCGAACAGCCTGTTAATATGCGTAACGGTGTGGGCGACATCGATGTTCTCTTTATTGATCCAAACTACCGTGTGGTTTACGTGCAACAACACCCGGATGTTCTTGGGCACGAAATTATTAGGCTGATTTGGATCCCAGGAGCCGGGGATGATGTCCACTATGACCTTGATGGGTGACTCCCGGAACTCCTCTTTAGTCTGTAGAAGCTTGAAGGGCCCCGTATATGTGAGAGCGGAGACGGTGAGTCCTGCTGTGGAAAGGAAGACCACTAGGCCGATACTCACAATGTGTACCGGCTTCACGTTTGGAAGCCCGCCCCTCGCGAGACCCCCTGCAAAGATTATGACACCCATGAATAATAGTAAGGCTGAAAGGGCCTGAAGCCCGAGCTCAAAAGTGTGTGAGATCCCGGAATATGTTAGGAATATTCCGGCTACACCTAGGAGAATCATTGCCACGCCTATCCACGTGGAGGTCGAGTCCATCAAAAATCCAGCTCCAGAGCCCCCTATTTAAACTGAGGCCCAGCCTACGAGATGTATGCCAGCATCTTCTTAAACTCCCTTAACGTCCTCTCATACTCTCCTTTAACTTCGTCGGTTATGCTTGGGCCTACCTTCTGGAGCGCCTGGCTGAAGTGTCTCCACTCTACTTTATCGGCCTCGATATTTTCTCTGGCGGCGGTTAGGGCTGCCTCCCTACACACAGCCTCAAGGTCCGCACCGGTGTATCCCTCGGTGATTGCTGCAAGCTGGTTAAGGTCCACATCCGGCGCCAGCGGCATGTCCCTAGTGTGTATCTTTAAGATCTCAAGCCTCGCCGCCCGATCTGGTGGTGGGACATAGATTATCCTGTCGAAGCGCCCTGGTCTCAGGAGTGCGGGGTCGAGGATGTCCGGCCGGTTCGTTGCGCCAATAACCACAACCTCCTTCAGAGTCATCATACCGTCCATCTCGGTTAGAAGCTGGTTAACGAGCCTATCAGTCACTCCCGAGTCTGTGTGCAGTCCTCTACGGGGAGCGATCGAGTCCAGCTCGTCGAAGAATACTATACATGGCGCTGCCTCCCTCGCCCTCCGGAATATCTCTCTAATCGCTTTCTCGGATTCGCCGACCCATTTGCTCAAAACCTCGGGTCCCTTAACACTGATGAAGTTGGCCTGGCTCTCCGTTGCGACAGCCTTAGCTAGTAGGGTTTTACCCACGCCCGGTGGCCCGTATAGGAGTATTCCCCTCGGCGGCCTGATACCAAGCCTCTTAAACACGTTGGGATACTTGATAGGCCACTCCACAGCCTCCTTCAGCTGCTGTTTAACATCCTCTAGCCCGCCAACCATGTCCCAAGTGATGTTGGGGATCTCCATTATGACTTCGCGGAGGGCGGAGGGCTGTACAAATGTGAGGGCCTCTGCGAAATCCTCCCTCGAGACCTTGAGCTGTTCAAGCACCTCCGCAGGAATTACCTCTTTCTCTATATCGATCTTGGGGAGGAAGCGGCGGAGAGCGTTCATTGCCGCCTCGCGGCAGAGGGCGGCTATGTCAGCCCCCGTGAATCCGTGTGTAATATCTGCCAGCTCGTCAAGGTTTACATCGGGAGCCAAGGGCATGCGCCTAGTGTGGATCTGAAGTATCTCCTTCCGACCATTTCTGTCGGGGACGCCTATCCTGATCTCCCTGTCGAAACGCCCTGGCCTGCGTAGAGCCGGGTCAACAGCCTCCAGCCTGTTTGTAGCGCCGATAACCACTACCTGGCCGCGCGACTTGAGACCGTCTAGGAGTGTTAGTAGCTGGGCCACAACTCGGCGCTCAACCTCGCCAGTAACCTCGCTCCTCTTAGGTGCGATAGCGTCCAACTCGTCGATGAAGATTATGCTTGGCGCCCTCTGCTCAGCCTCTTGGAAGACTTCGCGAAGCCTCGCCTCGCTCTCCCCGTAAAACTTACTCATTATTTCGGGACCGTTTATTGTGAAGAATGAGGCTCCGGTCTCGTTTGCAAGGGCCTTTGCTATAAGCGTCTTGCCTGTTCCGGGTGGGCCGTAGAGGATTATCCCCTTCGGAGGCTCGATTCCCAAGTGGCGGAAAAGCTCTGGATGTTTAAGGGGAAGCTCGACTATTTCTCTAATCCTCTGAAGCTCCTCAGAGAGGCCGCCTATATCCTCGTAGGTGACCCCTGTTATCTCTTCACCCCTCTTAACCGGTGTACTGCTAACCTCTATCAAAGTGTTCTCGGTAATCTTGACTATGTTGCCTGGGAATGTCTGGACTACCTTCAGCTCTACACCCATGCCGAGTATGGGGACGATTACTACGTCACCGCGCGCGATAGGTGCATTAAGTAGCTGAACCTTAACAATTCTCGCGAAGTCGCCTACGAAGGGTAGATTCTCGAAGGGAGCCATAACCACTTTACTAGCCGGAACAAGTTCAGCCTTCGCGACGGAGATAATATCACCAACGCTCACACCGGCATTTCGCCTTATTTCGCTATCGATCCTGATCAACATCTGTCCGTCATCTTCTCGATATGGGGGCCAGACGATAGCGACTGTAGTCTTCTTCCCGATAATCTCGATGGCATCCCCCGTAGTAAGGCTCAGCTCACGGTATGCATGGCTATCTATCCTGGCGATTCGCCGCCCGACATCCCTCTGCTTAGCCTCGGCAACTTTAAGCTGAACATTCTTCCTCTCAGGCATGACTTTCTAACTATCATGAAGCCATCAACCATAAAATCTTTACCTCACTAACCATTCAGAATCGATAAAGCTTAATATTTAGATTGTTCAATGAATGTATTGCCGAAATGAGGGGTGGGAGCCGGGCTGGTCACCCCGTTTCAAATTCAAAGGGCCTTGGCAGGCATCTAATCGTAGAGCTATTTGGATGTGACCCACACATTTTAAGCGATGCAAACCTGCTAGACGAAATATTGACCGGGGCAGCCCTCTATAGCGGCGCCACCATAGTGGGCAAGTATTTTGAGAGGTTTGGTGAAGGTGGAGGTGTTTCGGCGATAGTCGTGATTAAGGAGAGCCACATCTCGATACACACGTGGCCGGAGCTTGGCTATGCTGCGCTCGACATCTATACGTGCGGGGAGAGTATAGACCCTTGGAAGGCGTACGACCTGATAGTGGGGAGGATCGAGCCGTTGAACGTGGGTGCTTTTGAGATAATACGCGGACTAAATGTTTACAGGAATAGTCGCGTGAGTCTTCAGGCGCGAGAAGGGAAGCTTAGAGGTGGATGAGCTGGCCTACTGGTATGCGGAGTGGATTTCTGACTCTGTAGTTGAGTCTTTTAAGGTTGTTAGGCCGATTTATAGAGGTAGGACCAATTATCAGAGGCTCGAGATACTGGAGACAGAGCCCTACGGCACGTGCCTACTCCTAGATGGCAAAATGCAGTCAGCTCTCTTAGACGAGCATATCTACCACGAAACACTCGTACATCCGGCCATGTGTCTGAGTGGAGAGCCTGGGCGCGTGGTCATCATAGGTGGTGGGGAGGGGGCAACCCTCAGAGAGGTTCTAAAATGGCAGACCGTTGAGGAAGTCTTTTTAATAGATTTGGACAGAGAGGTTGTAGAGCTTTGCCAGAAGTATCTACCACAGCTCTCCTCCGGGGCTTTCAATGATCCGCGGCTGAGGCTGTTTTTTGAGGATGGGAGACGATGGGTGGCTGAGAAGCTAAGGGATAATGTTGATGTCTTTGTGGTTGATGTTACTGACCCCCTCGAGCGCGGCCCGTCCTACCTCCTCTACACCACAGAGTTTTACTCCCTCCTTTACTCAAAACTCTCAGAGAACGGTGTGGTAGCCACACACGCCACATCACCCACCCACACACCGCTCGCATACCACTCCATTAAGAAGACGATGCAGACCGTCTTTACCCACGTCTCCGAGTTGGCTACATTTATCGTATCATTCTCCTCTGTGTGGGGTTTCCTATATGGTTCAAAGAAGTGTGGCCTCGAGTCGCTTGGAAGGGCAGAGGTTGATGAAAGGCTTAGAAGGGCGGGGGTGAGGGGGCTCAGGTTCTATAGAGGGGCCACGCACGAGGCCTTGCTGGAATTGACGAGGCACTATGTGGGGCTTAGGAGCGTGGAGCCGCGGGTAATCAGGGACTCTGAGCCATTATTCATTGTTTGATGTCGAAGATCTGTGCGATTACTTTCCACGCAGTGGGTGTGATTTCGTAGTTTTTTAGGTCACGTATCGAGACCCATCTTGCATCCTCAGCATCTGTCCCCGGCTTCAAATCTCCCCCAAGATATTTGCCGGCAAAGCAGACCACTACATAGTGGTATAGGAGCTCGCCGCCTTCTCTATAGAAGACGTCGACGACGTCTAAGACCCGGCCCACTTCTATCAGTACGCCAGTCTCCTCTAAGACCTCCCTCACTACTGCGTCTCTAATCTTTTCTCCCCACCGGACTGCGCCACCCGGCAGGGACCACTTCCCGCGGGCCGGCATCCTTCCACGCTTCACCAACAGCACCGCCCCCTCCCTCTCGACTAGAGCGCTGGCAGCCGCTATGGCTCTCCTCTCCTCAGACACCCATCCACCACCCTTCCAGCTAGTTCTAGGACTATTGGTAAGGTTTTTGGAGAGGAATAAAAAATGGAGCTACGTATAGATTGGGCCCTGCGCCGCGGCTTAATCAGATCGTCTTCGTCTCGGAACCAGCCTCGCCTACCTTAAGGGTTTCTGGGATCTCTGGGAAGGCTGTCTTCATCCTCTGCGCCGCAATCTCTGCCGCCTCTTGGAGTATCTTCTGGGCTTCGCCATCGCTTACTGAGACGCTCGTTATAGACCCTGTGACGGAGCCGGCCTCAATTATTAATCCCTCCAGCATCTCGTCCACATACCGTAAATTCTCCGCAACCTCAGGAACGACTCCAGCTAGGTCTGACTGAACATGCTTTATAATGGCGGTGGCGGGGCCGAGGACATGCATCACGTCACCAAACTCCTTTACGGTCTCAAGCCTCAGAATGACCTTTTCGAGCGAGAGCTGGCTCCTGACAACAACTCTGGACATCTTCCGAAGCTGCGCTATCTCGTTGGCATAGATTGTGGCGCGGCCCGTGTCTCCCTCCTGCTGCGCCCTGACGCACTGCTCGAATAGCTCTTTACCCCTCGACATAAGCCTCTGAGCAGTTCTGTTCAGCTTCTCAGACTGGATCTTCAGGGCGGTAACTATCTCTAGGTATCTGCTATCTGAGGCGACTATCCCTCGACCGTGTCCAACATCTCTCTTGAAGGGGTTTTTCAACATGTATCAAGTGGCAGACCCCCTCTAGAGTGTATTTAGGTTTCGTGGGGGCCCATGCTCGGAGAATATAGGCGCATTACTCTGAAATTCCACCACTAGTCCCTAAATAATGTTAATTAGAGCAGATCCACTATATTCGTGTCAGGACCTTGACCTCCACCGCAATAGTTTTGACCGATTTCTCGGGGATAGTCGGTGTCCAGAGGGGGCTATACCGGATCCTCGATAAGCCGATGATCGAGTATGTATTGGATGCCCTTCCGGACGAGGTGGATGAGCTGGTTATCTCGGTGAGGGATGAGGCTGGGAAAGAGGCTTACTCTGAGACGGCTGAGAAGTATATGGCGCAGATACACGTCAGCAGGGCGGGTCTGGGGGGAGCGCTGAAGTCCTATATGACCCTCTCAGAGTCTGACAGGTTCCTTATACTGCCTTGCGACGCCCCCCTCATCAGCCAGGAATTCACAACATTCATCCTAGAATCTTGCAGAAAATTCTCTGCTGCAATACTGAGGGACGCTGCCGGAAGGGCTGACTACCTCTTCTCAGCCTATAAGAAGACACCGTTCCTAGAGGCGTGCGGGGCCGCTGGAAGCGAGGAGATTGGCGAGATAACACGGCACATGAAGAATGTCCTATACATATACATCGGAGCCCTGAAGGTCTTCGACCAGAAAATGAATATCCTCTTCAGGGTTGCGAACAGCTCCGACGCCAAGAGAGCCGAGAGGGTAATCAGAGGTAGATTGAAGAGACTGTAACTATTACCTTAATCTGGTTAGGAGTAGGGAGAGCGTTTTAAATAAGGGCTCATCGGGTGCATTAGGCGTGGACAGAGTCTACGACGTCATAGTTGTAGGGGGAGGCGTCGCGGGCGCCCACACAGCAATGGCCGTGGCACGTTTCTCCAAAGGCCAGCTGAGGATACTCCTGATAGATAGGAACGATTCAAGAGAGTTTGGGAAGAAGACGCGGACAGGCTGGTCGTGCGGTGACGCAGTCAGCAAAAAAAGCTTAGACTACGCGTGTAGTAACCTCGGAATCTCCTATGGCTTCCCTGAGATCGAGCATAGGGTTGACGGAGTCTTGGTCTACTCACCAGACCACGAGTCGAGGGTCTTATTCGACGGTGAGGGCTACATATTGAATAGACGGGTCTGGGCCGCCCGCCAGCTAGAGTATCTTGAGAAGTTCGGCGTAGATTTGAGGCACGGGCTGGACGCCCACACACTAATAGCCGACGACGGCTATGTACGAGGTGTTAAATGTAAAGACTTGGCCACGGGGGAGGAGTTGAGTTTCTACTCTAAAGTGGTAGTCGATGCGTCTGGGTCCGCCTCAAAGCTCCGGTCAAACCTACCCATCCCCAGCTTCATCGAGAAGGAGATAGACAAGGAAAACGACATCATAGGTACTGGCAGATACATCGTGGAGTTTGAGCATGGAGAGGAGGATGAGACATGGTTCAACCCCCGCTACTGCATTATACACCTAGACCAGGTCTTAGCGCCAGGCGGCTACTCCTGGGTCTTCCCAAAAGGGGAGAATAAAGCCAACATAGGCCTCGGCGTGCTGAGGCGCCTACTCAATAGAAGAAACGCTGTCCTAGGCGTCAACGAGGGGCTCCAAGACCTCATAGAAAAATATCTGAGCCTGAACCGCGCCGTGAAGAATCCGAGACCCTCCTCCTCACCCCTGGACGCTAACAACACATTCAACATCTGGCAAGTCCCCGTGAGGCGTCAGAACGACTGCCTCGTAGCCAACGGCTTTGCGATTGTCGGTGACGCTGCGTGGATGCCGAGGCCAATAGACGCAGGGGGGATCGGGCCTGCCCTCGAGGCCAGTATTATTTTGGGAAAATGCCTCACAGAGGCCATCGAGTCGGGAGACGTTAGCCAGAAGGGCCTCTGGAAGTATAACGTTGAATATGTGAGGCGGCGCGGCTACCAGATGGCTAGTTTCGAAGTGCTTAGACGCTATCTCCAAGGGCTCACAAATGAGAGGATCAGCTTTGGCATGAAATACTTCCTCTCGCAGGATGACGTGGAGAGCATTAAGAGGCGTGAGCATCCGCGGTTCCCGCTCCTCACAAGTCTGACACGCTATCTCCTCGACGGGGAGCTGAGGAGGAGGATAAGGGAGGACCCCGCACTCGCCAAGGGGCTCAAGCTTACGGCGGAGAAGAGTAGGCGCCTTATAGCGTTATACGAGAAGTACCCTGAGGATCCTAGCGGTTTTGAGGCGTGGCACCGCCGCTTCTTAGCCGAGCTCCGCGACGCATATAGTAGATTATCCCCTCAATAGTTTTAGAATAGACTTCAAGGCGTTGAGGAATCTGTTATTCTGACTCCTTAGACCTATTGTGAGTCTGAGACAGTTTTTTGTGAGCGGGTTCTGGGAGAGGTTTCTCACGACTATTCCGCGCTTCAACAGCTCGGCATATACTTGATTGGCGTCAAATTCTCTGAAACGGATGAGGAGGAAGTTTGCGTGTGAGGGGTAGACCTCCAATCCATCCATGCGTGTTAAGATGCTGTACATTCTCTCACGCTCACTGACTATGCTTTTGACTGAGCGGTACATGTAGCTCCGGTGTGTAAGGGCGTGTCGGGCTATCTCCATGTTTACTGTGCCGAGGCTGTTAGGGGGTCTGGCCTTGTTGACCAGCCTCACGGTCTCCTCACAGGCGAGGATGTATCCTATCCTTGCTCCAGCTAGGCCGAACCCCTTAGAGAGCGTCCTGATGACTATTAGGTTGCTAAACTTCGAGAGGAGTGGCTGTACGGAGGCTCCGCAGTACTCGTAGTAGGCTTCGTCCACTACTATGCAGGCCTCTGTCTCGGAGCAGAGCCGCTCGACGTCACGTATCGGGGTTATGTTACCGGTCGGATTATTGGGGCTACAGAGGAATACTACCCCAGTACTATCATCTATGCGTGATAGGATTCCGTCCAAGTCGTCTTGGAGATTCTCTAGGCGTGGGACTCCGACGAACTTGGCCCCCTGGAGCTCAGAGGCTATTCTGAAGTAGCTGTAGGTGGGTGCTGAGGCTAGTGCTGTGGTGCCCTTCTCGAGAAAAACTCTCGCCAATATGTCGATAGCCTCGTCAGCTCCGTTAGTTGGAATTATGGCCTCGGGGTCGTGAGAGGTGTATTCGGATATGGCCTGCCTTAAGGATGAGTAGCTGGTATCCGGGTAGAGGTTGATCTTGGTTTTAGGGAGTTTTTTAGAGGCTGCCTTCAGGGAGGCAGCGGGAGGTATGGGAGAGGTGTTAAGGTCCAGCCTTAGAATCCTGCCAGGCTTTAGGCCGAGGCTAGAGGCTATCTGCTCCGTAGACGGCTCCCACCCATAGGGCTCGAAAACATCGAGTAAAGCCCTGTACCTCAAGACCCCCTGAGGAGATACCGTTATAGGCTCGATGTCTTAAGGATTGCCCTAGGAGAGTGTTGGAGAGGATACTGCGGATAGGTATTGATGATACAGACTCGAAACGCACCATGTGCACAACCTATGTCGCGGCTCAGGCACTAAAGGAATTGGAGAAGAGCGGGTATAAGCCAGCAGATCATCCCTGGCTCGTAAGGCTCAACCCCAACTGCCCCTACAAGACCCGGGGGAACGCGGCAATCTGCCTCTCCATCCAAGCTAATCCAGAAGACCTATCCCGGATCGAGGAGATAGTTGTCTCAACAGTTGAGCGGTGGGCCGACCTAGAGTCTGAAGGCACAGACCCCGGCATCGTGTGTGCGTGGGCTGAGCAGATCGAGCATTTGAGGGATCTGTATTGGAGGGCTATTTGGGAGATTATCGATCCCGCGGAGGTTGTGCGGCGATGTGATGAAGTGGGCATCCGCTATGTGCGGATGAAGGAGGGTAGGGGGATTGTTGGGGCAGCAGCTGCGGCGGGGGCAGACCCGGACTCCCTGAAGACCTTTGAGGCTATCGCCTACCGGGTCCCGAGCATGTGGGGGCGCGAGAGACTAGTCGACGAGCAGAGCGTAATAGAGATGGATATGGCACTCGCACAATACACGTTCGATAACTACGACTACGAGAAGGGAGAGGTCAGAATCACCCCTCACACTCCATGCCCCGTGCTGGCAGGTGTCCGTGCGATAACACCACAACATGCGGTGCAAGGCTTGGGGATGGTGAGGTTTTACGAGCCAGTCGACTTCCACATGGTCTTCAAGACGAATCAGGCAAGCGACCTGCACTACATACCCGCCAGAATTCGCGACATGAAGCCGAACACATCATACGTCGTGAGGGGAGTAGTCTCTTCACGGCCCACGGTAATACCCGGCGGACATGTTTTCATCAGGATCAGCGACGAGACTGGCGAGGTCACGCTTGCAGCCTATGAGCCTACTGGTAGTTTCAGGAAAGTTGTCCAAGGCCTAGTGACTGGTGACGAGGTCCTAGCGTATGGCGCCCTCAAGGCGAAGCCCCGCGGCTTGACAATAAATCTAGAGAAGCTCGCGATAATCAGGCTGGTGAAAGCAGTATCAAAGGCCGCTCCAACATGTAGCGTCTGCGGCCGTAGGATGAAGAGTATGGGACGGAATAAGGGTTACAGGTGTGAGAGATGTGGGATTAAGAGGCCAGAGCTAAAGCCTGTCTACATGGAGTCGGAGAGAAAGATATGCGAGGGGGTTTATGAGGTTAGCGTCTCGGCGCGGAGACACCTAACCATGCCTCTGAAGCTGGAGTCACTCAGGCGACATGACGAGCATTGTTAGAGTGGACCTGACCTTCTCGAGCCTCCTAATGTTCCATGAGACAGTCTCCTTGAGCTTATCCATTGACTCTGCCTCAACCTTGGCCACTATGTCATAGACGCCGTACACTAGGTATGCCTCCTTAACAGGCGGCATCTGCCTCAGCTGCTTTAAGACCTCCTCCTCGGCACCTATCTCGGTATTGATTAACACGTATGCGGTCGGCAATCCGAGACGTAAACTTGGCAATCCCTCATATATATCTTTTAACACAGGTAATTCTCGATAAAAGGAGCGGGGGCATAGGAGATGGGTCGAGATTTAACGGGGCATTCCTCTAGCCTCAGAATGACAGTCGAGACTCCGTATGGCGATATTATCTTGAGGGCGATAGAGCCGGAGCTGTCTTCCATGCCCTCGAGGAGGGTTAGAGCCTCTATCCAGCTCAGAGAGGGGGCATTGGATTTAAGCCTCGATGCTGATGACCTTGTGGCATTGAGGGCCGGGCTTAACACTTTCCTCCGCTGGGTCATAGCACTCGATAAGTGTCTCCTGCTACTAGACTCCAGCAAGCGAGAAGAGACGCTCTAAGAGATGGTTTGGGGGAGAGAATCTCCGGGAAGGGGTGTTAAGTGTTTAATAAGAGTAGGAGCCCAGCCTAGACTTGGGGATGCCTCAGAAGGAGAGGGTGAGGGAGGGGGAGAGGAGGTATAGCGACATTTCGGAGCTCCCAGGCGTAGGCCCTGCAACGGTCGAGAGGCTGAGGGAGATTGGATGCTCCACAATAGAGGCATTAGCGACGGCCACAGTCGCAGAGCTCGAGGCCGCAGGCATAGGTGAGAAGAGGGCTTTAGAGCTGATAGACCTGGCTAGAAAGTCTATCGAGATATCCTGGGTGACGGCAAAGGAGCTAGCATCGCTTAAGAGCAACGTCAGACACCTCACAACCGGCAGCAAGGCGCTGGATAGTCTGCTGGGTGGCGGGATTGAGACCCAGGCAATCACAGAGTTCTTTGGAGAGTTCGGCTCTGGTAAAAGCCAGATCTGCCACCAGTTAGCCGTTAACGTCCAGCTCCCCTATGAGAAGGGTGGTCTCGAAGGTGCTGCACTCTACATCGATACCGAAAACACATTCAGGATTGAGCGAATAGAGCAGATGGCTAAACACTTGGGGCTGGACTTTGACAGCGTTGCTGAGAAGATCATATACGCAGAGGCATACAACTCAGACCACCAGATACTGCTCCTCGAGAAGGCAGATAGGATAATCAAGGAGCATAACGTGAAGCTCGTGATTATCGACTCACTCACAGCCCACTTCAGAAGCGAGTATATCGGGAGAGAGATGCTGGCTGAGCGGCAGCAAAAGCTGAACAAGCACATGCACCGACTCCTCAGGCTCTCCCGCGCATTCAACCTCGCCGCAGTCGTAACCAATCAAGTCATGGCAAGACCCGACGAGTTCTTCTCATTCAACGCAGTCTCACCAGTCGGGGGACACATAGTCGGCCACACAAGCCACATGAGAATCTTCATAAGAAAGACAGCCGGCAAGAACGTTAGGATTGTGCGGCTCGTCTCCAGCCCACACCTTCCCGAGGGCGAGGTACTTATAAAAATCACTGAGAACGGGATAGAGGACGCCGAAGAGTCGGAGGTTAAGTCGAGGTAGAAGGTATATGGGCAGCACACACCACATGGGTAGAGGCATATTAAACTTCATGAACTCTCTCTTGGCTGGGAGGTTCGCCGAGGCTGAGAGGAGTTTGGAGAGGATGGAGAAGAAATTTAAGACCCCTGAGGAGAAGCGAGTTATACACGCGCTGCGAGGCCTGCTCAACGCATATCAACTCGACGACCGGGACTCACTAATCTACACCGTCTTTATGGATCAAGATCCTCAGAAGAGTGCCAGAGAGGTCTTGGAGGCATTGGAGAGGCATCTCAAACAGCTGAACCTCGGGTCTGATGAATATTTTGAGACTTGGTCCTTCATTTTGAAGAATATTAAGAGTCTACCTACACCTCATAGGTTGAGGGCGGAGAATCAGGAGGAGGCTAGTTAAGTTGAGAGATTGTAGAAAAGCACCCACGCCATGAGCCAGATGAATACGTAAGCCGCCATCCCAGATGTCGCAGCAGTCCTCCTAGTTATGAAGCTAGAGCCGCTGTATAGTGCCATAACCAGTGGGATTGTGAGGGCGTAAACCCCTATTCCGAGTAGGACGGAGTAGAGCCAGTAAATAGGCAAGGTCCCTGATACATAGCCTACAGCCAGTGCAAGAACTATGCGTATAAGGTATATGACCTCATCGGGCTCCAAGGACTCGGGCTAGATGAGGGGAGTGCTAGCTTTTAGCTTTGTCTGGCTCTTAAACTGATGCTCGACTCCCTTTCGGCATAAACCGCTTCACCAGTAGGAGAGAGCCTACACCCGCTACAGCCGCGGAGATGCTGATAATCCAATCTGTCTCAACCCACCCCCTCAAAACACCTGCGCCAAAGCTTCCTAGGCTTGAGCCTATGTCTATCGACAAGGTTAGGATGGCAATCCCCATAGTTAGGGAGGAGCCGTCCGTCAGTGATTGGACTGCAAGGAGGCTTGAGGGTATAAAGAGGCCGAGAGAGAGGCCGTACAGGGCCATGGCGGAATATATTGTCGGTAGGGCCGGTGTTATGAAAAGCATGCCCGTCGCAGTGATGAGGATGGAGCTGGCCATCATTCCGCGGGTTGGAGACTTTAGAAGGGGGGAGAGTGGTCTGCCTAGGACATTGAACAGCGAGGCCCAGGCAAATAGCAGCGGCACCTCTGGCTCAGACATAATCGATTTCTCTACCAAGTAGATTGGAAGCATCGCTGTGATTGCGCCGACGACGTAGCTAAGCAAGAACCTCGAGGAGACTAGAAGCATCATCTCCCTACTCAAGAGCCTGGAAAGTTCTGCCATCCCTAAAGAGCCCCTGCCATGCGGGTCCTCGCCTCCAGAAGGGGTGAAGAAGGCAATCCCTGATAGAGCGGCTCCAACCATGAATGTGTAGCTGTAGGCCAGGCTAGGTTCAAGTCTGACCCCTAGGATTGCCAGTAGTGTGGAGGATAGGAGCGGTCCCAGGGTCATCCCTAACGGCGGGGCAGTCATGATCCATCCAAGCTGCTGATTGTTGCCTGACAGCCTAACGGCTTCTGATAGGGCTGGAGGGTGAAAACTTGCGAAGCCTACCCCGCGTAGCCCACTAGCGATATACATGTATGGGGTTGAGGGCGCTACAGCATAGAGTATCAGGGAAGTGGAGTTGGTTATTACTCCGGCCCTGATCAGCGATTTTGAGCCCAGCCTATGCTGGAGAGAAGCTAGGGGCAGTCTGGTGAGGAAGGTTGTAAGGGCTGCGATCCCATATATCACTCCTATCTCGCTTGCTGAGGCGCCGAGCCTGTAGGCGTGGAGCCCTATAAGGGGGCCTGTCATGGAGGTGGATATTGTATAGCAGATAAATGACACCCATATCCTCGCTGTCTCACCAGCCACTACCTGACTACGCGGCACTTCTGACACATCCGCTCCATGCGCAGCATTTAACTTTGATCACGACGCATTATACTCAATATTGCTTGGGACGAGATAAATACTGGTTCAGTGATAAATCAGAATGGTGCCCAAGCATTGAGGGCCCTGACGATCACAGAGACAATCCACACATATTTCAGCCTCACAAAGCCTAATGTATGGTGGCTCCTAGTCTTTGTGGGACTAGCAGGATATCTCGCGGGTTTGAAGGGGCCCATAAACACTGTGACACTACTGGCTTCTGCTCTGGGCCTGGTGTGTGGATCGGCGGGTGCCGAAAGCGTGGCTAACTATCTTGAAAGGGATGTAGACGCGGTTATGGAGAGGACTAGGAGGCGGCCCCTGCCGCGCGGTCTGATTCAGCCGCCTGAAAAAGCGTTGGTGTTCGGCCTCGCGCTAATAGCAGCTTCCCTAGTGATCTCAGCCCTCCTACTCAATATTACAGCCCTCCTAGCCATGCTCCTGGGAATACTCGACTACGTCATAGTCTACGTGGTCCTGACGAAGAGAAGGACGGCCTGGAACATTGTTCTCGGAAGCCCTGCAGGCGCAGCACCAGTCCTAGTTGGATACGCCGGCGCTAGCGGTTTCATAGACATCCCGGCGTTGATCCTCGGCCTATTGGTGGTGCTCTGGATTCCAAGCCATGTCTGGAGCCTTGCCCTAAAGTATAGGGAGGATTACATTAGGGCGGGGATACCGATGCTCCCCACAGTCGTCCCTGAGAGGATTGCTGTTAGATGTATAGCGGGGACAGTCGTACTGTTGGTTATCTCCTCCCTCCTCTTTCCAGTGTTCGACAGGAGATTCCTCAAGGGGCCCTACCTAGCGACAGCGGTAATAGTTGGAGCCGCACTCTTAGCCCTCTCCATAATGGTTCTCAGTAAACCGAGCCAAAGGAATGCTTGGATTCTATTCAAGTTCACCAGCCCCTATCTAGCCATACTATTTCTAGCCGTTATGATTGAGTCTGTTTTAGGACTTCTTAACGCTCAGTGAGACGCCGTCCTCAATACGAATTATTGCGGAGACTAGTTGTGAATGTGTCATAATGGTCTGACGGAAACCCCGGAGCTCCGGCCATAGCACATTATCCGCGACGAGTATGCCGTTTGGTCTAAGCCTTGAGATACAGTCTTCAAGCAGGTCAATGTAGCGAGACTTCTCAATGTCCATGAAAATCATGTCATAGATAGATTTGTCACTCTGAAGGTATCGACCCGCCTCACCCACAACCACCGTCACCAGATTCTCGACCCCAGCCCTCCTAAAGTTGGCTAGAGCTTCATCCGCATTCCCCTTGTCTGCATCGACTGTCACGATCCTAGCCTCCGGCTTCAGCGCCCGCGCAATCTGTAGCCCTGAGTATCCGATACCTGTCCCGAGTTCGAGGACGCGGAGCGGCTGTGCTAGAAGAGTGAAGGCGTAGAGGAGCTCTCCCTTCACAGGACCTATTATTGGGAAGAAGTATTCTCCACTGCCGACGCGGCGCTCAATCTCTTTCAGAACAGAGCTTATTCTCTCAACGTCCAAAACCCATCCACCTAGTAGGGGAGTAGGTCGAGAAAGAGAAATCTGTTTTCCCGCAGGACTGTCTCCCCCCTCTCGACCCGTATCGGCTCCGAGAAAATGGGACCGTCATATACAAATGTGTGGAACTCCCTCCTCTCCCCGCAGGGATCCACACCGCCTGGCAGCCTGTCTAGGAGCTTCCGGCTATATTCGAGGCCGATTAGCTCCGCAGGTGCCTGCTGCGTGTCGACACAGCATATGATTGCCTTAAATCCGAGTCTTAGGAAATTTCCGGCTAGCTCCCAAGTATCTCTGCCCCAGAGCGGGAAGATGCCGCGGAAATTTGCTCTGGCAAGGTTCTCCTCCCTGAACCTGCGTACATCCTCTAAAAAGATGTCTCCGAAGACTATTTCCCTCACGCCCTCCGCTTCTAAGGCTTTGAGGGCCGCCCTCATCCTATCTGAATAAGTCTCGTTGCTGCAATCTGGGGGTAGGGGGACCTTTAAGAGCCTAGCCTCCATCCTCTCAGCCTGCCTCTCTATGAGCTCCAGCCTGACGCCATGCATGCTGGCCCTATTGTTTGACTCGTTATACGTGGTGAGTAGGATGTCGGCTTGTAGATCTGTCCTTTTTGCCAGCGTGTGAAAAGCCATTGCAGAGTCTTTCCCACCACTCCAGCTGACGGCCACCCTCCTCATGGAAGCCGCAAACGTAATGCTGATATTAATCCGTATCGAACAATAACATGTGCGAGACTGGGAAGCGTTAAACGACCCTGTCGAGAAGTATATGACAACCGACTTTATCGTCGTTGGTGAGGAGGCCACTGTTAAGGAGGTGGCCTTAGAGATGAGGTCTCACGGGCATACAAGCGTCTTGGTCGCTCGGGAGGGCTACCCCGTCGGCATAGTGACTGAGCGGGACATTCTCTACAGAGTTGTAGCCGAGGGGCGCGACCCAAACAATACCAAGATAAGGGATATCATGTCTTCACCACTTATAACGATTAGCCCGAAGGCTAAGCTGAGCGAGGCAATCGCCCTCATGGCTTCTAGACAGGTTAGGCGGCTCGTTGTAGTGGACAGGAAAAAGGTCTTGGGGGTTTTGACACTGATGGCCCTAGTAGGAGGACTGACCACTAGGACATCCATTCTACCGGAGGTAGAGAAGGATGTCGTCACCTGCCCTTACTGTGGCGCCAGATTTAGAACGCCGCACGAGCTATCTAAACACATAGACAACGTCCACATCGGTGCCGAGATACTCTCGAGGAGACCCATGGAGTGGTAGCCAGCTATACTGCTAGGTCTTTTCCTCTCCTCCTATAGTGCTCAGCCATCTCCCTGTTGAATTCTAGACTCATTATGGCGTCAAGCACCCTCTCGGCCTGTTCTAGATTCTTCGTCCGAGGGTCGCTGAGTAGCTCCTCGATTAAAACGTCCCTATCACCGGTTAGGAAGGCTTCAAGACCAAGCTCCATCCTGAATATTCTCAGCTTGATCACCATCTCCATCACCCTCTTAGGCAGTGGGGTCACTTGGACCGGCCTAGCACCTTTAGCAGAAACGGCCGCGGGAACCTCGACTACCACGTTGTGGGGGATTCCGGGGATGACGCCATTGTTAGGCACGTTCACTTGGTAAATCGCCTCTTTGTCGTTGTGTATCGAGTTTATTACTGGGACTACTGACTCATCGCTTAGGACCGGTGGAACTTCCTCTGTGATCGATTTGGACGGGTCTGAGGCAATCTCCTCAAGCCTCTCCAATCGCTTTCGAAGATATGATAGGTAGGCCTCCCACCCTAACTCGGAGTCGAACCCCCCTAAATACCCATACCATTTCTTCTTGGTCTCTAGATTGTAGTGGTATTTCCAGCCCCCGCTCCGGGTGGTGTCGCCTATGGGGAAGAGCCCGTATCTACGGTACATGTCGACTGCCGCTGGAGACATCTGCGTCTCCCAGAACTCCGGAGTCCAGCTACGCCAGTACTCCTCAGCATATTTCTCGATCCACTCGTCAATCAACGGGTATGCGTTCTCTCCCTCGTACCTGAAGTCTGTCAGCCAGATGCAGTGGTTTAGGCCGGGCGCCTCGAATGTGACGCGCCTGTAGTCGAGCCCCAAGGTTGAGGCAAGCTCCCTATACCCCAAGTGTCCATGACACAGCCCCACTATCTTTATCTTGGATATCCTAGTGCCGAGGGTGCACAGTTCGAATAGGGGGTTGGCAATGTTGATGAGCCAGGCGTCTGGGCATAGCCGCTCCATGTCCAGGAGAATGTCTGTGAAGAGTTTAAACTGGTTATAGCCGCCGAAGACGTGATAGTCTGAGACCATGTTATGGTCTACGGCGTCTATTCCCCTGTAGTATCCATGTTCTTCAGCGACCTTTCTCTGGACCTCGTAGTTGTAGTGGCCTCCCGCAAGGGCTGCGTTGATCACGAAATCCGCATCCTTAAGCGCCTCACCCCTATCCTCTGTATGTATGAATTTATAGTCCGCACCTGTCTCCCGCGCATACCTTTTAGCGAGCTCATAGACTACACTCAGCCTCCTCCTATCAATATCCATCAAAACTATTGTCGAACCCCAGAGATCCTTAGTGACGCATAGGTCGCCTACCAGCCTGATAGACCAGACGGCGCTCCCAGCACCTATAACCGATAACTTGATAGGAGTCATCAATCCTCTTCGAGCCTTCAGGTTAATAAAGATAGGTGATGGACAGCGGAGCCGTGGAGTCCGTAACGCTTTTACGAGACTTCACCTATTGAATTTCGATGTCTAGCAGGGCTAAGATAACGTATGTAACCCTAATGAGCGATCCGAGCATACACCCAGCCTTCGAGGAGGCTCTCAGGGAAGTCGTAGAGAAGAAGCTTGGCAGGAGCCATCCAATGTATATCGGCGATGAAGAGGTATGGTCTGAGGCTGGCGAGTTTGAGGATAGGTCACCCATAGACACCTCGATACTAATCGGCAAGTTTCAGAAGGCTGAACGGAAGCATGTCGCAAGGGCAATCGAGGTTGCGGACAAGGCTTTTGCAGAGTGGTCGAGGAGGAGCTGGCGTGAGAGGACAGCTATTATACGCAGGGCGGCTGAGATCATCGACCAGAGAAAGTTCGAGATAGCAGCCGTCATATGCCTCGAGGTCGGTAAGAATAGGCTCGAAGCATTGGCAGAGTGCTGGGAGGCAATAGACGCCCTACGCTACTATGCGGACATAATGGAGAAGAACAATGGGTATGATAGGGAGATGGGGCCTGGGGCTCCGGGCGAGGAGTGTAGAATGGTTGCCAAGCCATACGGCGCGTGGGTTGTGATCTCGCCCTTCAACTTCCCATTCATGCTCGCCAACGGCATGATCCTAGGCGCACTCATAACAGGAAACACGGTGGTGTTCAAGCCCACCAGTGAGGCGCCCCTCTCAGGCCTGCTGCTCTACTCGGTCTTCAGGGATGCGGGGGTCCCGCCCGGCGTCATTAACTATGTTACAGGGCCTGGAGACGTGTTTGAGACGGAGGTCACTACAAACACTAGGGTGGCGGGCATAGCCTTCACCGGGTCGAGGGATGTGGGCATGAGGCTTTATAGGAGGTTCCTCACAAGCCAGCCATATCCGAAGCCCATTATCTTGGAGATGGGTAGCAAGAACCCCACAATTGTTACTGAGAAGGCGGATATAGAAAAGGCGGTTACAGGAGTTATCAGGGCGGCGTTCGGGTACGGCGGCCAGAAGTGCTCCGCGACCTCAAGGCTCTACGTCCAAGAGTCCATAATAGATAAGTTCCTCGACAGGCTCGTCGCAGAGACGAGCAAGCTGAGGGTGGGAGACCCTCGCGAGAAGGAGACATTCATGGGCCCCGTCATCAACAAGCGGGCCCTTGAAAACTTCAAGAAATACGTCGAAGAGGCGCGGAGGGTTGGGAGAATACTGTTTGGGGGAGAGGTATTGGCCGGGGGAATCTATGACCGAGGCTACTATGTCCAGCCCACAATAATCAGCGGCCTACCAGCAGATCACCACCTGTGGAGAGATGAGCTTTTCCTGCCAATACTCCTCGTCTCATCCTTCAAGACGCTGGAAGAGGCGTTGAGTATGGCGAACGATACAGAGTATGGCTTAACAGCCGGAATATTCTCCGAGGACCCTGAGGAGGTCAGGTACTTCTTTGACAAGATCCAGTTCGGCGTCTGCTATGCAAATAGGCGCGGCGGCGCAACGACTGGGGCGTGGCCTGGAGCCCAGACCTTCGTGGGGTGGAAGGCCAGCGGTGCGACAGGTAGGGGCGTAGGAGGACCGCACTATCTGCTAAACTTCCTGAGGGAGCAGGCTCAGACCGTCGTGAAGGAGAAATAGCGAGTGTCCACGCCTACCTCCCCGAGCCGAGAAGCCTCATATGTTCCCGCATCATACACCTGTTCCAGACAACTTTAACCCCGTTGGATGAGAGGAGCCTAGCGGCCGCCTCGTTGTAGATTCCCTCCTGCATCCAGAAGACCTGCGGCCTAATCTTAAGCGCCTGCTCCGCCACCCCCAACACCTCCTCCGATGGCCTAAAGACATCGACAACATCAATAACAGTATCAAGCTCCAGCAGGCTTCTATAGGACTTCAACCCTAGAATCTCAGTAGCCGACGGGTTTACAGGAACGACGATGTATCCCTTAGAGATTAGATACCGCGGAACATAGTTTGAAGGTTTCTGAGGGTCCCTCGACATCCCCACGACGGCGATCCTCTTCGATTTTATGAGAATGTTTTTAATTTCTTCATCTGTGAGGCCGTCGCTTGGGATGTGTGCTACGCTCATATCGTGAGAAAAGGCGGTTGCAGCTATTAACCTTTACCGCTCAGCGTATGAAGCCGAGCGTAAGCCCTCTAATCAGATACTTCTGGATCATTATAGCTATCACTATTACTGGTAGAGAGATTATCACTGCGGCCGCGGAGAGCGGCCCCCACAGTATCCCGTACTGGTTTGAGAAGTATCCGGCAAAAGCTGTGAGAGGCATGGCACTCTCGCTGGGAGCTAGGAGGAGTGGTATCAGGAACTCGGACCAGCTGAAGAGGAATGCAAAAATCGCCGAGGTGGCGAGCCCTATAGAGGCCTGGGGTAGCGCGATCCTCGTGAAGACTTGGAATGGGGTGCAGCCATCGAGCATCGCAGCCTCCTCAGTCTCTCGGGGCACACTCTTGAAAGCCCCAATCATGAACCAGGTAACTATGGGCAGAGTTATCACCGGGTAGACGAATACTAGGCCGCCAAGCGTGTTATAGAGGCCGATGGCTTTTGTCAAGACGACTAGCGGATAGAGTATGACGACTGGCGGTATCATTCTGAGGCTTAGGATCCAGTTGGCGAAGAATGTGCCGCCTGCGCGGTATCTTAGAATACCGTATGCGGTAAATGCGCCCAAGAGGCTTGTCAAGATCGCCACCGTTACCGAGACCACGACGCTGTTTAGGAGATATCTAAGTATTGGAGGGAAGTGCCCCCTAACCCCGTAGACACCGCCCGTGACTAAGATCTCTAAATAGTTTCTACTTGTGGGGCTTTCAGGGAAAAGTGTAGGTAGCCCCCACTCGCCTATCGGCTTAAAAGAAGTGCCGATCATCCATATGAAGGGGAGCAAGTATATAATCCCCAGGGCCCATGCGCCGAGAGTTATGACGAGTCCTAAAATCCTCTTATCCAAACCCAACACCCCTCACTCCCACACCACCCGTTTCACGTTCAGGACGCGGGTCAACACAAATAGGACGAGGAAAGTAGCGATCAGGAGTAGGATTACTGCGAGAAGAGAGGCATATCCGATATCCGCCCTAGCGGCAGTTAGTGTGAAGCCGACCTTATAGATGTAGAATGGTAGGGTGGTTGTCAGGTTTCCAGGCCCGCCGAATGTCAGCATGTAGATTATGTCGAAGATCTTTAAAGAATCGATGAGCCTGAACAATAACACTATAATTATGACCGTTTTGCTCAATGGAAACACTATATGACGGATCATTTGGAGGCGTGTAGCACCGTCCAGAGCCGCAGCTTCTTGGATATAGGGTGGTATACTCTCTATGCCGGCTGCCACAGCCAGGGCAACAAAGGGCGTCCACTGCCATATGTCTAGAACTGCTAGAACGAAGAATGTGTTGAAGGTGTGGCCAAATGGTGCGCTAAGCCATGGCTGCGGCTCTAGGCCGATTGAGCTAAGGAAGGTGTTCAGAGGCCCGTATGTGAAGAAGATCATCTTCCAGTTTAGACCAACTATCACAGCAGGTATGCTCAGCGGTATTAGCATGACGGATCGGAGGACCAGCCTCCCCCGCAGGTGCGGCGAGGTGAAGAGCAATGCTAAAAGCGATCCGAGGGCAAGCTGAACAGGGACAGTAATCCCCGTCAACAGCAGCATAGCTAGAATGGCGTATGACGCGTCAGGGTCTTGCAGTAGTGTGTAGATGTTTTGAAGACCTACAAACCTCGGAGTGACGTCGAAGAGAGGGTTGAGGGAGTGGAAGATCATGTAGTAGAGATACACTGTCGGATAGATGACTAGAGCCACCAAGTAAACCGTCGCCGGAGCAATGAATAGCAGACCAGAACTCCTACTCCCCAATTCCGCACCCTACAACTTGTCGTGGAATATAAAAATCAATTCCACTCCACATAAAAGACTTGTAGAAAAGCTTATATCATAACATCGACCGACTACATTCGAAAAAGCCTTGACCGATCTAAAAGAACTTATCAGCAGGAGAGAAGCCATCTCCACCGCTGCGAAGGTTGGGATAGGCGTAGCGATCGCCGCTGTGGCTGCCGGCGCGGGTCTTTATGCTTGGAGCTCACTCCAGCCAACTCAAAAGAAGATCAGGGTCGTCGCCATCGCACACTCAGCACCCGGGATGAAGGCTGTCGCAGAGGAGGACTTCAAGGTCAAGTATCCAAACATCGAGGTTGAACTCCTCCTCTTCGACTGGGAGACGGGTAGGGATAGACAGCTCCACGACTTCGCAACTAAGGCGGGTGAGTATGATGTCTACATGTGGGACTGCATCTACACTGGCGCCTTCGGCCCCCACTGCTACCCGATCGACGAGCTCAAGTCTCAGTATCCTGATGCGGAGATATTCAAAGAGTTTGGAGACTTCCTCGAGACAATTGATCGGCGATATATGCATTGGGGAGGTAAGAGGATTGGATATGTTATCACGGCCAACGTAATGGCCATGTTTTACAGGAGAGATCTATGGGAGGACTCCAAGATAAAGGACATGTATAGCAAGTGGATTGACAGGAACCTCTCAGACCTACAGTCAATGGCCCCAGACCTAGGGCTCGACCCCAAGAAGATCCCAACCAGCCTAGTCGTCCCCAAGACACTTGAAGACGTATTTGCAATAGGGCGTTTCTTCACCAAGAGATACAATCCCGACTCGCCGGTCGAGGCTGGAAATACCATAATGGCCATGAGGACACACACGATACACTGGGAGTATTGCTGGCTCTTTTCCCAGTGGAGGAGATCGCCGGAGGGGATCTCTAAGCTGGGTCAGCCGGTTGAGCCTTGGGGTGACCTCTTCACCCAGGACGGCCGTATAGCCTTCGATCCCGATATAACAGACATGGGCATCAAGGTAACGAGATTATTCAAAGAGCTCTGCAACTATGTTCCGAACGCTACACAGACGGAGTGGTCTGAGTGCATGGAGCTCTTGGGTAGGGGGAAGGCTGCCATGTGGGCTGGATCATGGGCCTCTACCTTCATAGACTTTATAGAGAAGGGGGCGCAGAACTATCCCGAAACGGCCGGCAAGATCTGGGTTGCCCCATCGCCGGGAGTCCCGATCGACGGTACTTGGCAGATAGGTGTTAGCAGGTACTCGAAGAATCCGCGCGAGGCTTGGCTCTTCACTCAGTTCCTAGTTTTGCCAGACGCTGCTGTGAAGCAGTGGAATGTTGCGTCCTCCTTCCCCGGGAGGAAGAGTGTGATAGAGTCCCTCGCCCCGAGGTATCCTGGAATATTCAAGGAGGTCTTCTTAGACTCGCTGCTAAAGGCAGGTTTCAGAAACTACGTGCCTGAGAACCCGATGCTGGAGGACTCGATAGCCAAGTGGATTACCGAGTATGTCGCGGGGAATGTTGACGAGGTAACTGCGACGAGGGAGCTAACGAAGGAGTGGAAGAGCATCCTGAAGCTGAGTTATTAACACCCCATCACCACCATTTTTTATCTCCTCTTTGTTAAGGCTTTGAGTGATATGAACTCGTAGATTAGGTTGGCGGCTAGGATCGCAGTTATCTCGCCGTGATCGTAGGGCGGGGCGACCTCCACCAGGTCGAAGCCTACAAACTCTAGGCCGGCTAGGCCGTGTAAGAGTCTTAGGGCCTCCCGTGAAGTAAAACCTCCCACCTCTGGCGTGCCAGTTCCAGGGGCGCATGACGGGTCACAGGCGTCTATGTCGAATGATAGATATGCCGCGCCTCCTCCAACCCTCCTCCTAATCTCTCTGCAGACAGCCTCCAAGCCCCTCTCCTCGACGGATCTCATAGTAATGACTTGAAAACCGAGGGACTCAGCTTCGCTTATCTCATCCTCCGAGTAGAGGCTGCCCCTAATACCCACGTGAACCGACCTGTGCGGGTCTATTAGCCCCTCCTCATATGCCCTCCTAAAAACTGTCCCGTGCGTATATTTCTGGGAGAAGTGCTGGTCAACCATGTCTAGATGGGCGTCAACGTGTATAAGAGCCAGTTTACCATAGGTTTTCGACGCCTCCCTGAGTAGTGGGAGGGTTATCGAATGGTCTCCGCCACACGCCAGCGGCGTAATCCCCCTCTCGTAGACAAGTTTCAGCTCCCTCGAGACGCTCTGATACGTCGACTCTACACTGCTTGGCACCGTGTTTATGTCCCCATAATCGGCCACGTTTAGGACGTCAAAGGGCTTAACCTTGAGGTATGGGTTATAGAGGCGTAGGAGGAGCGACGCCTGCCTGACCGCCGCCGGCCCGAGCCTCGCCCCCGGCCTGAAGATAACACCGCCGTCAAAGGGGATGCCAATGAACACTGCATCAACCCCCTCCAAGTCCCGAGTATGAGGCAGCCTCGCAAAAGTGTAGGGGCCGGTGAAGCGGGGTGATTTTAGGGAGTCTATCGGATAAAACCGCTTAGCTTCACCCGGGTTTCTGGACATAGATTTAGACTGTCTCAGCAGGTATAAATGATTAATATCCTTTGATGCCGCGCCTGGGGGTAGGTAGGGGGTCACGGAGTTATAATTTTTAAGCCGCATAGATGATGAGCTTTAGCTCCTCCATGCCACCCCTCCTGCTGACTGTCCCAGAGATCAGGCTCGGAGAGGAGTTCGACTGCAGCTGTGGCAGGGTACATAGAGTCGCAACGCGCCAGATTCTTTTCGGCGACTCGCTTGACGAGCTTCTTGACTTAGTGGTAGGGGAGGTGGAGCCCCGCGGCCCGGTAGTGGTGGTGACTGGACCTAAGACGCGAGCCATTGCCGGTGAGACTGTCAAAGTGCATTTCTCTAAACATGGTTTTGACCCTATAGTTTTTGAGGCTGAGAAGGCGGACCTTGCGACGGTCTCAGGGCTTGAGAGGGTTGCCTCCGGCTGCGTTCTCGCTGTTGCGGTTGGCGGAGGCACGGTGATAGATGTATGCAAATACGCGGCCCACAGGCTGGGCATACCCTTCATCTCCATTCCAACAACCATCTCCCACGACGGGATATCCTCACCAGTCGCATCAATCCTCATAGGCTCTAGGAGGACCAGCCTGATGGCCACCCCGCCCCAGAGAGTAGTAATAACAGCCCCCCTGATCAGCAGGTCGCCGCAGAGGCTCATCGCATCCGGCTGCGCCGACATCCTAGCCAAGTCGACATCCCTTAGAGACTGGATACTCGGCCACCTCGTTAAGGATGAATACTTCTGCAAGACCACATTCGACCTCACGGCAACAGCCCTGCTGGAAATTAGGAGATTCATCGATGCGGGTGGCGGGGATATCTCGCTCCTAGCCTCTGCAGCGGTAAGGTGTGGGCTCGCCATGGCCTTGGTGGAGTCGTCGAGACCATGCTCCGGCGCGGAGCACCTCTTCTCACACTACATCGACATGGTTGGAGAGGGCGTAGGGCTACATGGCGAGCAGGTCGGGTTAGGGGCTATTCTAATGGCGGCTAGGTATGAGGACTTCGACTCCCCTCCTCAACAGGGGTTCGAGCTTACGTTCCAAGAGCTTAGGGGATACCTCACGCGGGTGGGGGCGCCGACAAGGATTGAGGACATCAAGGTCTCGGAAGAAGTGGCTGTAAAAGCCCTACTCGAGTGCAAAAACCTCCGCCCAGAGAGATACACCATACTGCACCACGCCCCCCTCACACCACCAGGCGCATACAACCTTCTCAGGAAGACCGGCATGGCTGAAGAGCTCTGAGGGGCGGGGATTTGTGCCGAGCGCAGGGGGCGATGGCTTTATCAGATGGCAGGACAATACGGGGGCGGAGTTGTATGTTATAATTGTGTATAGAAGAGACAAGGTGGGGGCGGAGAGTAAAGCGGCTGAGCTAAGAAAAATCATCGAGGAACATGGCTACGAATATGATCTCTACGAGGCGGAGGGTATGAGAGGTGTGGGACCTCTCAGCTGCGACTTCCTAATAGTCCTCGGGGGGGACGGCACCATACTCTCCTCGATCCACTCGCTGGAAGATCCCGAGACCCCTGTTCTCGCGATATCTTATGGAAGGGGAGGATATCTTGCAGACGTTACGCCTGTAGAGGCTGACCGGGCCGTGAAGTCGCTGCTGGTAGGAAACTATAAGCTGGATAGGCTCATGAGGCTTGACATATCAATCGACGGCGAACGCATAACGGATGCAGTCAATGAAGCCTATGTCTCAAACTCCATGCCTGGTAAGGTGGTCGAGTTTGACCTAGAGGTGGAGAGGCTTAGGCTTCAAAACCTCGTTGCGGACGGCATGGTCTTCTCAACACCTGTCGGATCTACGGGCTACAACACCTCCCTAGGTGGGCCACTCGTGGACGAGGAGCTGGAACTGATTATAGCCACCCCAGTAGCCCCCATAACGAACATCCGGCCAATGGTTTTTTCAGCCCACAGGATGATTTTTATGCGAATGAGAAGGGGGCCCTTCTGCGTAGTGATCGACGGCCTAATCAGGCGCGAGTTTGAAAGCGGCGAGCTAACAGTCTCCAAGTCACGCTACAGCACCGTGCTTGTCAGAACCTCAGGGGTCTCACTCCTTGAAAAAAGGATTAAGAGGAGACTCGGACTATAGGAGAGCCTACATCCTAGACACGGCCGCCCTTCTACTGGGCTTCAGGGGAGGTGAAAACCTCTACACTACAGACCTAGCGGTTAAGGAGGTTGTCTACGGAGAGATACAGGTGGCCCGGTTAGAAGCTATGCTAGCGTCTGGCATCATCAAAACGATAGAGCCCTCCACAGAGGCTTTAGCGGCCGTCAGAGAGGCCTCTAAGAGGAGAGGCTACGAGTTGTCGGAGACAGACGAGTCAATACTCGCCACCGCCCTGGACTTGTCAAAAAAGTTTAAAGAAGTATATGTCGTCACCGACGACTACGCAGTCCAAATCCTCGCTAATACTCTTGGGCTCAGGTTCATACCTCTAAAACTCCCCGGAATACGGAGAAGATAGAAATGGGTAGAAGAAAACACAGCTATTAAAGGTGTAGGAAAGATCCAGCCCAAAAAAAGGGAGAATAATATGGAGGATGTTTAAAACAAATATATTCCACTAGAGTTCAGCGCATCTCTATCAATACCAGATGTAGAAGCTAATGGTGAAGATTCTGAAAAGACGGGCAAAACATCCACCACACAATCAATGAGATCCATACCCTGACTTAAAGACTAGACCTGTCGAGAGAGGCATAAGTTGACGTACCCTCTGATCAATCAAGGCGAATCTTTAAGTAAGAGGCGAGCAACTTGTTAAACGAGCCTGCGTGGGCTTTGTCAGGGTCAAGTTCAGGATTATAAACCCCATGGAGAAGGAGAGGTATATAGATGTAGAAGGCGTTGTCGATACTGGAGCGATCTACACGGTTGTGCCAAAGACCCTACTCGAATCCATAGGGCTCAAGCCAGTTGAGAAGAGAAGGTTCAGAGCTTTCGGCGGAGATGTTGAGAGGGAGGTAGGAGTCGCGGAGGTTGAGCTCATGGGCAGGAAGGGGGGGTATAACGCTGATCTTTGGAGAGAAAGAGGATGCAGCAATCCTCGGGATAACAGCGCTGGAAGCACTCGGGCTTGAAGTGGACCCGATAAAGAATGCTTTGAAAGAAGCGCAACTCCTCATGCTGTGAGGAAAACCTGCTCACTAATCTATGAAAAGCCGGTATTGAACCTTTGCAACGTCTGCTATGCTTTCAAAATGAGTGCCGTATGAGTCGAGTAATACGACTCGAAATATATAAGAAATTTTTCCCATCTATCGGCGCCTATTCATAGAGATTAACAGCCTTGTTGCTAAAAACGTTTCTATGATACCTGCACGACAGAACATAGCATCTGAAATAGCAATAGCAACACACTACTCAAAACCAAACCAAATGAGACATAATACTTAATTTGGTTCTACTACGTTAACAGTATCGACGTGTTCAACAAAAAATGTAAGAATCTTGGACAAAGCTTCCGGACTCATCATCAAACACAACCTCCAGCGATTAATAATATGTTTATTATTGTAATGCCCATGACGGCTTTCTCTTCTCCACAAACGCCCTCATACCTTCAACGGCTTCGTCAGAGACAGCTAAAGCAGACAGCTCTCTTAATGCTTCTCGGATAGACTGAGACCTGCCCCTAGCAAGCCATCTCTTCATGAATTTCACAGCCCCCGGCCCGTTGAGGGATATCTTTCCAGCCACTTCTACGACTTTATCTCTCACAGCTTCTTTGGGAACAACGTAGTCGACCAGCCCTATCGATAGGGCTTCACGCGCATCTATGGCCTCACCTGTAAAGACAAGCCTTGAGATTCTTCTTAAGCCGAGAACATGCCCGCCTATTGAGAGAGCTACGGGAGGTATAAGCCCGAGCCTAGCCTCGGGCAACGCAAACACGGCGTCTTCGGAGGCAACCACCACGTCTGCCAAAAGCAGCAGCTCGCATCCGCCACCGTAGGCCAAGCCGTTGACACCAGCGATGACGGGCTTCTCCAACTCTAACAAGGCGTCCAAGGTCTTTTGTATCCTGTCGAAAAACTCCACAGACCTCTCTAAGTTTTTCAGAAACACCATTTCGGCAATGTCATCACCTGCTGAGAAAGCCCTTCCAACCCCGGTGAACGCCACAGCCCTTGAGCCGTCTAGGCTTAAACGTGTCACGACCCCGTGAAGCTCTTTCCACATCTCCTCGTTGAGGGCGTTCAGCTTCTCAGGCCTGTTGAAGACAACCCATGTCAATAATCCCTCGCGAAAAACCTGTAGATACCTTGCCACAACTTGTGTCTGAAGCAGCGGTAAATAATCGTTTATGGGTGGCTGACTTTAAAAACGGCGACCGTCCTCCATCTTTTCAGCTTTACCGCCCCATTTCAAATAAGAATCTTCTACGAAGGAAACGGCTCAGAGAGCTTCGTTGAGATGACTGCTCAAAACTATATCCTTGTGAAACCCCCAGAGAAATAAGCGGAGAAGACCATACCTATTCCCAAATCCAAATGGAACATTTCATTAATAGCCATAACTTTCATAACTTGAGTTTATGAAGGTTGCGTTGTACTATGGTCTTATGGTATGTGTTCGCCGCGCAATTTCTGGAATGTAGAATCTTCTGACACGTAGATATAGAAAGTATCGTAATAGTAGAGGTATGGTTAGTAGAAGCAGGTGTAGAGCGCTTTGAAATGTCATGGAGTATTGTACGATAATCAGCGAAAATACACCAACACCCGTTAGTGAGACGATGAACATGAGCGCGGCTATACATTCCAGTCCAACCAGACGGTTCGGGATATAAACTATGTAACAACTCTTATGTTTGCTAATCGCTCAAGGGCACGAAAATCAAGGGGAGTTGCAGGGAGCTTCTCTGGATTCTTGACCAGGATTTTCACGGGATGAAGGAGCGTTGGTTCTTGGTAAGATATGTAGCGAATGCCTTGGATGTGAGAGAGCGGTCCGTTTACAGGTATATTGCCTATCTAAGAAGTGAGGGCATGCCGGTATTCAAATGGCTTAGAATGAGTCCAATAGCGGTAAGCAAACATAACGGTGATTACATAATTTATCTCCCGAACCGTCTGGTTGGACTGGAGTTAGTTGCTACCCTATTATTCATCCTCTCCATAGCTGCAGTTAGTGTATTTTCGCTGTTTGCCGGACACTATGGTACGGTACTTCAAAACTCTCTAATGCTACTTCTCTTGCTTGTGCCCCTACTCTTCCGTTACTTTCTATATCTCCTTGTCAGAAGATTTTATATTCCAGAACTGGCACGGCGATCACCCAGCTTAAAACCATGACCCACACAACCAAGACGAGGAGAGGCTGAGGCGGTGTGACATCTACTACCTCACGCTGGATAATAGAATTGTGCCATTCTGCTCGTTTAATGTTGTTCCTGCCTGGTATAGGGATAGGATTCAAGCGGTGTATGGGGTTTCTATCGAAGAGTGGGAGAGGAGGACTGGTAGGAGGTTGTCTGACGAGAAAATAGGGACAGGGGGTGGGTAACCATGCCTTATTTGGATATTACCGTTAATTGCTCAGAGAAACTATAGGAGATTGTTACGGTAGTCTGGCTAGATTTGTAGCGCCTCCTCTATCTCCCTTCCCAAGATTAGTTTGATGCCGTTTTTCTCCGTCTCTGCCCTCAGCTTCTCAACAAGTTTTTCCGGAGCAACTCCAACGGATAATATCGTCATGAATGGTTTCTTGCCGTATTTTGATGATACTGCTTCTACCCTCTCCAATAACTTGGCAATTTCCCTATCCATTTCAGCTTCATCCCTAAGCCTGCTCGTCACTTCTCCCACGACTAGAGGTTCTTCGCAAAATACATCTATCTCAAGTACCTGGCCATTCTTCACGACCCATCCTCTACCAACCCTGACATCGGGGTATCCAAGCTCTTCTAGTAGGACCTGTATGTAGGCCGCCGCATGCATCTCGTATGTGACACCCAAGGCAGACCCAAGCTCAGCAAAGCCTGCTGAAACCTTTCTACTCAACGTCTGATAAGCCCTCCTCAAATCCCTAACCTCCTCCCAGAGCCTATTCTGTCCCTCCCAAAGCCTGTTCTGGTTCTCCCAAAGCTTATTCTGGCTCTCCCACAGCCTGTTCTGCTCCTCCCTTAGGCTTTTAACCTCTTCCCACAGCTTATTTTGTCCCTCTCTTAAACTCCTAACCTCCTCCCAAAGCCTATTCTGGTTCTCCCAAAGCTTGTTCTGGTTCTCCCAAAGCCTGTTCTGTCCCTCCCTTAAACTTCTAACCTCCTCCCATAGCCTGTTCTGTCCCTCCCTTAGACTTTTAACTTCTTCCCACAGCTTGTTCTGCCCCTCTCTTAAACTCCTAACCTCTTCCCACAGCCTGTTCTGGTTCTCCCACAGCTTGTTCTGGTTCTCCCATAGCCTGTTCTGCCCCTCCCTTAAACTTCTAACCTCCTCCCATAGCCTGTTCTGTCCCTCCCAAAGCTTGTTCTGGCTCTCCCACAGCTTGTTCTGCCCCTCCCTCAAGCTTCTAACTTCCTCCCAAAGCCTATTCTGGCTCTCCCATAGCTTGTTCTGGTTTTCCCATAGCCTGTTCTGCCCCTCCTCCAGCCTGTCGAGACGCTTCAGTATCTCCAGTATACCTATTCTACCCGCCACCGCGTATCTAAACTCCTCATCCTCGTCAAGAAGCCTCAACAACTCCCTCTTCAGATCTGTCGTCAAGCCTCTCCCAGCAGGAACAATCCCTTAACTATGGTAAAAATGTTACATGTGTTTAAATGCTTTCCGGCTGTTTAGGTCCTGGGGGAATGCTGTTGGTGGCGTTCTAAGGGCTGGAATGGGAAACGGGAGTCAACTTCCTGGTAATGGGTGTTAGCGGGATAGGAGGATGACTGCGCCTATGCCCATTGCTATTCCGAGGATTTTCGTCCAAGTGACTGACTCGCCTAGGAAGAGGAGGCTGAGGAAGGCGGCTAGTGCTAGGCCGA
>CAKZUF010000031.1 GCA_937921685.1 uncultured archaeon | reverse complement strand
GTGCGGGGGGTGGGATTTGAACCCACGAACCCCTACGGGACAGGGGTTCTCATCGCTTTGTTTGGATCCTGAGCCCTGCGCCTTTGACCAGGCTTGGCGACCCCCGCCTATCCGGTTTGACTTTGATTTGGCCGGGTTTTTAGTTTTTTTGGGTTGGTGTGGGGGGCTAGTAGCGGGGGATTGATGGGTCGACTTGTTCTGCGTAGGCGTCTATTCCTCCCGCTAGGTTGTAGGTGTTTGTTAGGCCCAGTTCTCTGAGGAGTTTGACGGCTAGGGCGCTTCTCTGGCCTGAGTGGCAGTAGACTATCACCTTTCTGGTCTGGTCTATCTCGTGGAGCCTCGAGGTGAGCTGTCCGAGGGGTATGAGCTTGGCTCCGGGTATCCTGCATATCTCCCACTCGACCGGCTCCCTCACGTCGACTAGCTGGACCTCCTCACCGCTCTCCAGAAGCCTCTTCAGCTCGAGCGGCGTGATAGAGTTGCGGGCGGCGTCCAAGGCCTCTCCGGAGACCCTTGTCCCGCAGAACTGCTCATAGTCTATCAGCTCCCTTATTGTCGGGTTGTCGCCGCAGACAGGGCAGTTCTTATCCCTGCTGATGCGGAGCTCCCTGAAGGTCATGGCTAGCGCGTCGACCAGTAGTAGCCTCCCGATGAGGGGCTCCCCGATGCCGATAATCAGTTTCAGCGCCTCGTTTGCCTGGAGCGAGCCCACTATGCCTGGGAGCACGCCCAGCACACCACCTTCGGCGCAGGAGGGGACAAGGCCTGGGGGCGGAGGCTCAGGGTATAGGCACCTGTAGCACGGGCCCTTCCCCGCGTAGAAGACACTGACCTGTCCGTCGAACCTGAATATGCTGCCGTAGATTAGGGGTTTTCCGAGCATGACGCAGGCGTCGTTGAGGAGGTATCGGGTTGGGAAGTTGTCCGTGGCGTCGACGACTATGTCGTATTCCCTTATGATGTCGAGGGCGTTCCCAGAGTTGATTAGTGTCTCATGAGTCTCCACCTCTATGTGGGGGTTGAGCTTGAGCAACCTCTCCCTGGCGACCTCCACCTTCTTCCTCCCCACGTCCGGCGTGGAGAAGATTACTTGGCGCTGGAGATTCGTCTCGTCGACTTCGTCGAAGTCTAGGAGCCCAATCTTTCCTACACCCGCTGCAGCTAGGTAGAGCGAGACCGGCGCGCCGAGTCCGCCGACGCCAACCACAAGCACCCGAGCTGTCTTAAGCCTTCTCTGCCCCTCTAAACCTACCTCAGGCATTATCAGGTGCCGGCCATATCGTCTTATCTCCTCCATCGTGAGGCTTGTATAGCTTGAACCCTTCACGACTTCACGCTGGAATAGGTTAGACACACCTCGCAGAATTAAGATTCGCGGCTGCCTTTTAAATATATTTGCATACCCGCACCGGTAGTCCGCCGGCGATTGCTGGCAGTATCAAGATCCTGTCAGAGTCTTTGAGGCGGGTCTCAAGCCCGTTGAGCGTTTTTATGTCCTGGTCGTTGATGAAGATGTTGATGAAGCTTCGCAGCCTCTGCTGGTCGTCGAAGATGTATCGCCCTATACTGGGGTAGAGTTCCAGGAGCGCTGCCAGGGCCTCGCCCACCGTCTGAGCCTCCACCTCTACCTGGTTTGTGTTGCCGGTGAGCGCCCTGAGTGCTGAGGGTATCTGGATGACGACCTTCAATCCCGGTGCCCTGTATCAGTTGATATGAGCGACTCTTTAAGATTAATCACGGGATCCTAACGGTTGGAGGGTATTTTGGTGAGTGATGCATTTTTAAATATTGGCCTCAACAGTTCGTTCATAAGTGTTTGAGCCTTCTCGACCCCGAGTTCTGGAATAGCCTGACCATGCTCGGATACGCTGGTGTTTTTTCCGCGAGCCTCCTCGGCAGCCTACTGCCCTTCGTCTCGGGGCCATATATCCCGCCGATACTCATAGGAATCATAGCTGGGAGGCTCGAACCAATACCCACAGCACTCATAAGTGCTGCGGGCGCTGCCTCGGGCAAGCTGATACTCTTCAACATCTTCAAGGGCGGTAGGAGGCTTCTGAGCAGGGAGTCGCTAGAGAGGCTCGCACCCCTTGAAAGACTCATCAAGAGGTATGGCTGGATCGCAATACTGGTGACAGCAGCCACGCCTGTGCCTGATGATGTTGTATACCTATTGATAGCTGTGGGCGGGTATCGTAACGCGCATTTCTGGCCACTTGTCTTCGCTGGGAAGCTCTTCATAACCACTGTCGTCGCATATGCGGCCCTGTATTGGACGGATCTGACCTGTCTGCTGATTGATTGCGGACCAGCGGGCCTCAACCCCGGCTCGGCCCTCATTCTCGCAGCTTTAAGCGCGGGGGCAGCCATGGTCCTAGTCTACATCGTCACACGGTTTGACTGGCAGCGGGTCCTGAACCGCCTCGGCCTACAGGCCTGATTTTTATTCCGCCGGCACCCTTGGCCTCTCAGGATTGTCGGCCTCAGTCAACCGATCGTCAGCATTTGTAAGACAGGTCTTCAAAGAGTTTTACAGGGGGAACGCCAGCCTTATCTCGCCTCCCCCCAAACCCGAGGCGCGGGAGTTCGGCTACTGGTCGTTCGAGAGGGGGGAGATGGTTAGGCATCTGTCATTTAGGTCTGCTGAAGAGGTTAGGGCTGAGATAGCTAGGGTTGCCCCGCTACACGCCTACCGCTCAGCCGCCTACTACCGGTACCCGTCGGCGCCCATGGAGGAGAAGGGCTGGACAGCGGCAGACCTGATCTTCGACATCGACGCCGACCATCTGGACGTACCCTGCGTATCGCAGCATGTTTACAGGGTCTGCATTGTTCACGGGCTCATCGAAGAGGGCGCCCAGACCTGCCCCAGGTGCGGCTCGACTGGCAGGGAGGTTGAGTGGGTCTGCGATACTTGTCTCGGCGCGGCTAGGGCCGAGGCGGTCAGGCTTGTCGAGGTTCTTGTGGAGGAGCTGGGCGTCCGGGAGGAGGAGGTTGAGGTGGGCTTCTCGGGGAACAGGGGATACCACATCGTGGCCTACTCGCCAGACCACTTGACCCTAGACCAGATGGCGAGAAAAGACTTGGTAGGCTACCTGACGTGTGTGGGGCTTGTTCCAGGGTTATTGGGGCTGCCGTGGAGGCGTGAGGGTAGGGGGAGGCCGAGGCTTGAAGCTCTGCCGCCGCCCATGCTCAATGAGCCGGGGTGGCGTGGCAGGATAGTTAGAAGAATCTACTCGATCTTACACAAGCCGGACGCCATCCAAGGACTGGCTAAGTACGGCGACCTCGCCGAGAAGGTGAGAGACTACTGGTCCGTCGAGCCAGAATGGGGTGTGGCCCCACTCGGCTTCTGGACAACCCTTGTTGAGGAGGCGATTAGAAAGGAGGCCCTCAGGATAGACCCTGTAGTCACCACGGATATTCACAGGTTGTTAAGGCTCTCGGGAACTCTGAACGGTAAGACTGGCCTCCTCGCCATGAGGGTTCCACTCGAGATGCTGGATGATTTCGACCCGCTCACCCAGTGCGTCGCTCTCCCTCGCGATAGGAGGGTTAGGGTGAGGATTGCCTACTCGCCAGCTTTCAGGCTTGGAGGCGAGGTGTTTGACGAGATAGTTGAGCCGCGCTCGACCGAGCTTCCCGTATATGCCGCTGTCTATCTCATATCGAGGGGGCTTGCCACACTTGAGGCCTGAAGCCGGTGTGGGCGAGTCTTAGCCGAGTCCGTAGTCTTCATGTATTGCCCTGACGGCCTCGACGCCGTCCGACTCCTTGACCACGAAGGAGATGTTGAGCTCCGAGCTACCCTGAGCAATCATCCTCACGTTTATCCCCCTCCGGGCCACCGCCCCGAAGACCCTGCTGGCCACGCCCGGCGTCCCCTTCATCCCCTCACCGACAACGGCAACAACCACTACGTCCTTCTCACACTCAACCCCCCTGACCACGCTCGGCGGGTTCGAATCCCTAATCGCCTCCATAGCCACGTCAGCAGACTCGCGCCTGACTATCAGCGATATGCTCGACTCTGAGACGCTCTGTGAGATCATCATAACGTTTATTCCGCGGCTGGATATGCTCTGGAGTATTCGGGCTGCGCTGCCCGGTTTTCCAACCGCCGACGAACCTCTAACAGTGATCATAGCAACGTCCCTCACGAGAAGCACTCCCTTGACTACGGAGTCGGTGCTCAAGCCCCGGTCCGTGATGAGTGTCCCGGGGGCTGACGGGTTGAAGGTGTTCTTTATGCGGACCTTTACGCCCCCGTTCTGAGCCGCCTCTATCGCGCGGGGGTGGAGGCCCTTAGCCCCGAAGACGGCCATCTCGAGCGCCTCCTCATAGGAGAGCTGGGGAATAACCCTGGCCCCCCTGACTATTCTGGGGTCTGCGGTAAGCAGCCCATCAACGTCACTCCACAATACAACCTCGTCGGCCTTAATTGCGCTTCCAAGGAGTGTTGCCGTGAAGTCGGAGCCTCCCCTACCCAGTGTAGTGATAGCCCCGTCGCGCGTACGCCCTATAAAGCCTGTGACCACGGGGACGACCCCCTCACCGAGCAGTGGTAGTATAGTGTTCCTGATGTTGTTGAGTGTTTCCTCCATGAGTGGTGTGGCGTATCCGAAGTCGGAGTCGGTGATTATGCCGGCGTCGCCCCCCTCGAGATACCTTGCAGTAATTCCTAGGCCGCGGAGCGTGCATGTGAAGATCCATGTTGAAAGCCTCTCGCCAAAGGATAGGATCAGGTCCCTGCTCCTTGGGGTGACTTCTCGGAGGAAGTAGATGCTCGATAATATGTGGGTGAGATCGTTCAGCCTATCCTCAATCACTTTCAGAGCCTCATTCCTCAGTCTATCCCCATCAAGTGCCGAATCTACGGCCGCTGTGTGGGCTGACCTGAGCCGCTTGAGACCATCCTCAAGCCTCTCCCTCTCGCCCCGGACAGCCGAGTCCATCAGTTCGAGCAGGATATCTGTTGTATCCCCCATTGCTGAGCAGACTACGACTATGTCTTCCCCCCGCTCGCGGTATGTGCGGACAATCTTGCAAGCATTCCTGATACGCTCGCCGTCTCCTAGCGAGGTCCCCCCGAACTTGAAGACAAGCCGCATGTCCTCTGAGGCGTTGCTCAGATATGTTGTCCAGGCTTTATATCTAATCTACGTGGCTGTGTGCCGTTCCCCCAAGCTTAAATCCCGCCTCCATTAGAATTGAGTGTTAGCGTATGGCTGAGACGCTGTCTGAGCCGAGGAGGATGGTCAGGCTGGAGGTTAAGGGGGCTGAGAAATTCGTCCGAAGCGGGTATCGTCTGGTAGGCAGGCACAGTGCCGTAAAGATCTGCCACTGGACCAAGTCGGCCCTCAGGGGCGGGAAGGCCTGCTACAAGTCATGGTACGGCGTCGAGAGCCATAGATGCCTCCAGATGACCCCAAGCCTCCAGTACTGCAACATGGCCTGCGTCTTCTGCTGGAGGTTCCACACGATAAACCGGGGGCAGCCCTACTCGGGCGAGTGGGATCCGCCGGAGGCCCTACTGGACTCCATGATCAGGGAGCAGAGGCAGCTACTCTCAGGCTTCAAAGGGAATCCGCGCGTCGAGAGAAGAAAGTTCTTCGAGGCAATGACGCCGACAAACATCGCCATAAGCCTTGACGGCGAGCCCACCATCTACCCCTACCTCGCAGAGTTCATCAAGCTCGCCCGGAGCCGTGGCATGACAACCTTCCTAGTCACGAATGGGACATTGCCTGAGAGGCTGGAGGAGCTCCTGGAGAAGGACGCGGAGCCCACAAACCTCTACATAAGCTTCTACGGCCCCGACAAGGAGACCCACCTAAGCGTCAACAAGCCACTGATACCGGATAGCTGGGAGAGGGTCTGGAAGAGCCTCAGAATCATGCCGCGGTTTAAGTGTAGAAAGGTAATCAGGCTAACACTCGTCAAGTATCTCAACCTGAAATCCCCCGAGAAGTATGCGGAGGCGATAAAGACCGCCAAGCCCGATTTCATAGAGTGTAAAGGCTACGTCCACGTAGGAGAGTCTCAGAAACGACTCAGGAGGGAACACATGCCAACTATGGAGGACCTCATGGAATTCGCCCAAGAGCTCGCCGGCCTGACCGGGTATGTCTACGCAACCCACGACAATGTAAGCAAAGTAGTCCTACTTGCCGACCCCAACTCGCCATACTACATCGAGGCGAGGGAAAGACTGGTCCAAGCACAGAGGAGCGGCCGTGAAGGCCCGGCGGCCTCTTGCGGCGAGAATATTCTCTGAAGGACACTACTCGTTGAATAATCTCGACTTTACGGAGTCGTCGAGGACAGAGTGGATCTTCTCATAGGTCTGGTCAAGCATCTCGGGTAGGACCTTAGTGTCCGATATCACGGGCATGAAGTTTGTATCACCTGTCCAGCGCGGCACAACATGCAAGTGTATGTGGCCCGGAATCCCAGCGCCCGAAGCCCTCCCCACATTCATCCCAATATTGTAGCCCGAGGGCGAGTATGCCTTGTCCAAAGCGTTCAGGAAGATTCTGAGGAGGCGGAACATCTCAACAAACTCGGCCTCCCTGAGCAAGGCGGGCTGGCCCACGTGGCGGTAGGGGGCTATCATGAGGTGCCCCGAGTTGTAGGGATAGGCGTTAAGCATGACGAAACAGTACCTCCCCCTTGCGAGTATGAGGTTTGAGCGGTCCCTACGCTCGCGCGGCTTCTCACAGAAAATACACCCACCACCCTTAGCAGCCTTCTGAATATATACCATCCTCCAAGGAGACCAAAGCCTATCCAAGCGCCTGAGTAAACTTTACAGACTCGTGGCATAAAAATTTAATTCCCGACACAGAGCAGCTTCAATCCATGTGTAGGGCCTCAGCAAGCTCGCAAGTCAACCCCTCCACACGGCAAAACAAACCCTCGCTACCCCATTATCACCTTCCAATTAGAATCCTGCGCACAGCTTCCTTAAGAACGCCTATCTTACACATGTTTCTAAAAAATAGGCACACCCGAAAAGAGTTACAACCTGTTACATTACCCACATCACGTAGAGAAAGGCTCCCAGTAAACCTGACTTATAAATACCTCTCATCCCAATTACTTAAAAAATCGATTATAACCCTGTTAACCTCCTCAGGACTCTCCTCATGAACATTGTGCCCCGAGCCTTCATCAACAAAAACACGGGCCCCTATTCGTTCAGCCAGCTCATTGTTTTTTGCACATGAAACTAAGGTATCCAGCTTACCAAGAATAAATAAGACGGGGCATTTAATCCCAGACAATACATCCAAGCTAAATTCTCGTGAGATGTTCACGGCATCTAAAAGAGAAGCATCCGCATTTTTTACCGACTCATAATAACCCTCAACGAGCATGTCGTCGACCACGTGCTTTTTCACGTAAACACGTTTCAACGCATATCTAATGAAAAATTTGCTTATCAGAAAACGAGACAATATACCGCCCCAAGGCCTTCTCCTAGCGATTTTCATAATAAAGGACATGCGACCGTCTTCTGTAACGAAAAAACTCGGATTTATGAGGACAAGTTTCTCAACATTGTCCACACTCCTAGTCGCCAAGTAGGCCGCAACAATACCGCCCATAGAGTGCCCTACAAGACTAAACTTACCGACATCCAGAATTTCTAGGAACCTAGCTATATGCTTCACAACACTATCAAGATGCAGACCCGCGCTCAAAGGCTTAGACAGACCAAAGCCCGGCAAATCCGGGGCTATAACTCTCAAACTGTTCGAGAGCTGATGAATGTTGTATCTCCAGCTGAAGGATGAAGACGCCCATCCATGAATAAGAACCACAACTTTGCCCGAGCCCCTATCGACATAAAAAGTCTCTACACCATTAACAAGAATCCTAGAACCCGACGCGACATGTTCACCCCAGCTGCTCAAACTTACTATAACAAAGCTCTCCAGCGGAATATAAGTCCTCCCAAGATGCAGCAAATATTACCAATTTTACTGAACCTAGTTATGCGTTTAGATTGCACGTTGAATAAGCGCATATTTGTGTGAAATTATTCTGCATTTTATCAGAGTTGCTATTCAGTAGAACTGTAGATGTTTATCGGTTTGACGACGATATATATTTCGTGGACCTGTGCCGAGTAGTACGAATATTTTTAAATTATACCCGTGCCAACGAATTTCACATGTCTAATCAACGGGGTGGCAGATCTATTCTCGCCATCGAGCTGCTTGGTATCCCATTCATATTCTTTCTCGGAAGTTTTCTCCACTTCACTTTCGAGTTATCAGGCTACAATTCGTTGGTCGGTGCATTTTCAGCGGTTAATGAGAGTACATGGGAGCATTTGAAGCTCTGCTACTGGCCAGCAGTGGCATACACGGTTATAGAGCATAGGTATTTGCGAGATAGGGTGAGGAGTTTCTTCCTCGCAAAAGCCGTGGGCATCTATGTGATGCCATCCATCATTGTCTCAGCCTTCTATCTCTACACATCGTTCATGGAGGGAAGCTTGTTGATAGACATCTCCATATTTTTCGGAGCGATAGTTGCTGGGCAACTAGTAAGCTATAAACTATTAAACTGGAGAGAGGCCTCGAGCATTAACGTCGCGACCTCAATCACAGCCATCACAATTCTAGGCTCTCTTTTCATTCTCTTCACCTTCTATCCACCCCCCATATTCATATTCCAAGACCCGGTTACTGGCGGATACGGAATTCAGAGATAAGAGGAGACATAATCAGACACGCACAAATCACCAAATAAAACAACTCATCAAAATAGAATCACCTTCTAAAAAATGACGCGCTTCGAGATAGCTGCAGAAACTCTCCTCCTGTTCACGGCTTCAAGCACCTCCCCTACCCATCTATCGTGACGGCGAAGAGTGCTTGCCAGGAACATATCACCCCCAGTCACATGGACTTAGATTAGCAGTAGGCCCAACCTCTCACCGAGCCTAGGGTTTATCTCAACTCCCATGTGTGCTGGCTTTCCACCCACCCCGCGAACCATTACCACGAACACGTCCTCCCGCCCCTCGACCGGCCTCTTAACCCAACAATCACCCCGATTCCTCTCCAGAAACTCACTCAACTACTCAACTGTGAGGATCATGTCACCAGAAACAGACCATTGGAATCTCATAAACCTTTAACTCAGATCTAGAGATCGACACATTATTACTAAGTTAGTCATATTATCCCCGACAAAAATCATACGTATAGCTTTACCCCGCCGACCATCTTGATTAACCTCAAGTATCGAGGCCTCTGACAGCAGCCTATCCTCCTCACTCCCAGGGCTGGCCGTAAGAGCCAGTATAAGCGGCCATGGACACCTCCTAACATACTCAGAAGCAATCCTAGTATATGCATACCTGCTCCTACTCCTGTGACACTCGTCAAAGACCAGGAGGGAGAACTCC
>CAKZUF010000030.1 GCA_937921685.1 uncultured archaeon | reverse complement strand
ACTGGAAGACTGGGGTAGCAATACATATATTTGGGAGCCTGTATTTTCTCACGTAATGATGGTTCGGAGAAAGGCGGGTATAAGCCCGGTCGTCGCAACGGTGATTCTGGTCGCGGTGGCGATTGTTATAGCGATTGCGGTTGCCTTCTGGGCGTCGGGGCTTGTCGGAGTCTTCACCAGGTTCGAGAAGATCGAGATACAGACAGCATACTGGGACAGCGATGAAGGAAGTGTGATAGTGATTGCTAAGAACACGGGCTCAAGCCCAGCAGTAGTAGACATGATACTGGTAAACGGACTGCCCTGCTTAACGGCACTGAGCGACCCGCTGCCGGTGGGAGGCGTTTCCACATGGACTATAACGCCAGGAGGTAACTGTGTTCGGACAGGTGGGATAACTAACGAGATAGCGCTCCACACGACCAGCGGCAAGACCTACCCGGTAGCAGTCCTAGTACCGTAAAACTACCCGCGTATTTTTATTGTTTTACCAGGACAGCCAGCACAGCCTATCCAAGATGTAATGTTTATGACCAATGCGGCACAGGACTATTGGAGGGGGTGTCTTTAAGCAGGGCCGGGCGCCTCCGCGCACTGGTAGTCATCTGTGCCTACAACGAGGAGGGGAGCATAGCCGCTCCGGTCTCCCAGGCGGTTAGGGAGGGGTTTGAGGTCCTAGTAGTGGATGATGGGAGCGAGGACAAGACATCACATATCGCCGAGAAGCATGGGGCCATCGTTGTCAGAAACCCTGAGAGGTGTGGAAAAGCCGCAGCCCTAAGCAGAGCAATAGACTACGCGAAGACCCACGGCTACGACGCGATAATAGAGATAGACGCAGACGCAATACCAACACCTGGAAGCATCACCAAACTATACCAACACCTCGCCTCACCAAGCGTAGGAGCAGTCTCCGCCCTTCAAATACCACTAGGAACAGGACTAGCATACAAAATAGACGAACTAATGTGGAGTATACTAGCAGTAGGAAAATCACTACAACAACGCCTAAACCGCCCAGTCCACTTAGGAGCAGTAATGTACGGAGCTAAACTCGAAAATATCAACAATCCACTAGACATCATAAACGATGATGAATACATCGGCAAAGCAATTCACAAAAGTGGCAAACAGCATTTATTCATCGCGGACTGCGTAGTATACTTCGACGCATCCACATCGATAAGACACCTATTCGAAAGGAGAAAACGCATGATATTGGGACACCTCCAGCTCGGAAAATCCACTGCCCCGAGTATGTATCCCGACATACTAACAGTTGCAACACTACTAGCAATAATCAGAAAACCATCTAGGATTATATGGCTGATACCGGCAGCTATCATAGAGGTAGCTGCAAGGCTCGCTGCCTTCGCAGACCTGAGAAAAGAAAAAACGCTAAGAGAATACATTAAATGGCATACACACGGGATGAAAAGGCCTATACAACACCCTGTAGTCTGAAATGAATCCAAAGGTATCCATAATAATAGTGAACATGAATGGAAAAAGCCTGCTGGAAGGGTGCCTAACCTCACTATTCAACCTAACAGACTATCCGAACTATGACGTTATAGTCGTAGACAACGGCTCCACGGACGGCAGCGTAGAACTGGTGAAGGAAAAATTCCCCCACGTAGAAATAATAACTCTAAACAAAAATTACGGGTTCACGAGAGCAAACAATATAGGCGTCATGCACGCCTTCCAGAAGTTCAACCCAGATTATATCCTACTACTGAATAATGATACAGAGATAATTCAGAAAGGCTGGTTAAAAGAGATGGTGAATAGTGGATACGACCTAGTACAACCAGTTATATTGAACAAAGACAGAACCATACAAAGCAAGGGAGGAGGACTACTCATTCTGGGCATCCCCTACCTTATCAAGGGTGAAGAAGAGCCGCTTTGGATCAGCTTTGCCTCTGCTCTAATTTCAAGAACAGTGTTTGACAAAATAGGGTTATTGAACGAGAATTATGTAATATATGCAGAAGATTTAGAATTCTGCCTACGGGCAAAAGCTAACAACTTCAGCATAGGGGTCGCAAAAGCAGAGATTATACATTATGGTACTTCCACAATAACGAGACTTTCTCGCAAAAAACAGATTTTCTACTATTACAAAACACGAAACGATTACTGGACCATCACCAAATATTATAGATCTAAGTTAATGAAGGTTGGCTACATTACATTTAGCATCCTCCAATCTCTGACACTTTTGCTGAGGAAAAACATTGAGGGAAGTAAAAGTGTTATTACCGGATTATTCCAAGCCTTACGCAATCCTAGTTCAAATTCTCACAGCTTTCCTCCACCGAATACCAGTTTATCTACACTATTAATAATTGTTAAGAGATGGTTAGAAATTCTGTACGTTATTAGTAGCATGCGGGACTAGATACGTCCTACTAATAGAGCTCCAATGACTATAAGAATAATTCCGACCCATTGCTGAATAGTTACAGACTCTCTCAGTAAAAAGTATCCAACCAATACTATCGAGACTATGGACATTGAGAGGAAGAATCGCCCCAGCATAACCCCCATCTCATTGTAGACCCAGTAGCTAAGCACCGCAACCGTAAAGCCTGTAAGCATCGCCAGTATAAACCATCTATTCAGGAAGAGGGTAAAGAAGAACCTTAGAGAAGCCTCGGGCTGGCCCACCTCCCTTAAAGTCAGCCCCCAGAACAGCGTATTCAAACCCACCAGCACAGCAACTAGGAACCCCACATACCAATACGTGGCAGCCAAACCCGCCTCCCCTCCGCCAATTTAACAAACTCTATCCCAGCAGCAACCATATATCCCTTCAAAACATCCCGCCCTAAACAAGCCGCTAGGAATTTATACCCAATACACCGGTATTTCACAACAAAAGAGTTGCCGACCAGTAGGAAGAGAGCAGCGATACTCGCGGCCATCATCATACTGGGCTTCACTGCACGATATGTGGTCTGGATATACCCGATGTACGGGGCCCAAGGCCTAATAATATATGACACAGGCACCTACACAGTCTTCGGCCTAGCATACATCCAAGCCCTCACATCGATGAACCTAACGGCCCTAGCCGGGATAAACGTGGGCGTGCCGCCCCTCGCCATGCTCCTAACAGGCCTAACCACACAGGCCTTCGGACAATATATAGGCCCAATCCAAGCAGGCCTAGTCGCGCCGATAACCGCGTCAGCCCTAACAGCCATACCCGCCTACATGATCTCCAGAAAAATCTCGCCCAGACTCTCCCTCATACCCCCGGCCCTAATAGCCATCGACCCATTCCTCATACAATTCTCCACAGCCTACCTAGACTCCATCGCTACACTCTTCGCCCTCACATCAGTCGCCTATACGCTAAACACAAGCAGCAGGAAATCAGTAGGCCTAGCAATGCTATTCGCATCCCTAGCCGTCCTTACCAAGCTATCATTCGCAATATTCATCACAATCTACGCCATCCTCCGCATACTATTCAAGCAGACAAGTATAAGGAGCGGGCTCTCCTACATCCTAGTCCCATCAGCCTCGGTAGTCCTAAGCCCTTGGCTCTGGATGCCCGGCGGCCTACAGACGAGCGTTACGGGACACTTACAGTTCAACAACCTGCCCCTCTCACCACTCCTCGGCCCCCTCACAATAGGCGTTCCCCAATCCCTCCCATGGTACATCCTCACATACTTGGGCATGGGTCAAGTCTTATGGAACACACTACCCTCAATAACACCACTAGCACTTCTAGCGATAATACTATACGCAACAATCAAAAACAAGCCATATATCACCGGCCACGCAGCTGCAATGGCGGCCTCAGCAATGATACTGACCATCTTACTGTTGCCGAGGAACTACTGGACCTACAGCTGGGGTGGAGGCGCGATAGAGGGCGTCCTGATACGCCAATTCTACCCCTACTACTTCTACCCCCTAATCCCCTTCCTAGCCACACTATTACTACCCACAGCCCACAGAAGCGGAGGCATCAATAGCCGCATAATAACCTACCCAATCTTCCTCACCACACTCCTCTCCCCCCTCGCATTCACGATGAACCTTGGGCTCCCCTACTGGGACTTCATCTTCACACTAATCTACAGTTCAGCCCAGGGCAGCTGGGTAGCTGAGGGCATAGCCGCCACAGCAATAACCGCGGCAATCCTCATAGCCTCTGTCGCGGCCGCAGAGCTTTTACACAGGAAGGGCGTAGCCGGTGGCCAATCTAGAGTTGAGGGTACCGAGATATCTGTTAATCAATAGAAAAACGCTAATAAGTCACCACCACAATTTCGGCTACTCCTATTTAAAACATATATACAGGCGGTTCAACTGTTAATCAGTTAGAGGGGGACGTGACCACCCACCCAAACCCAATCAGCCGGCGGAGGCACAGGGGGAGGCGGGGAGACACGGTAATCCTAGGGGAGATCCTCCTTTTCGCAGGCGTGGTCGCAGTAGGGCTGGCACTTTGGGGGCTTTCCCTCGGCTATGTGACCTCCCAGTCGACAAAGCTGGCCGAAGACCATGATAAACTCATCTCACAGCAGAGGGGCTTCCTCATCATCGAGGCCGTCTCGCTACAAAGCAACACGGTCTGGGTATCAAACCCCGGACTGAACGACGCGGCCGTTATAAGCTGCACAATATATCCGAAGACCACACCCTCCCCAGGCATAAGATACAATGTGGGGGGCGTAATCGTGGAAGCCTCAGCCAGCAGACCGACCGCCCTTAGAGAGTGTGAACGATTCCCCGGCCCACCACCATACATAGTCGAGGTCTGGTACATCTCCGCACACCTCTACAACCCGCAAGACCCAGCCAGCAACTCGATGTACGCACTCGTGGCCCGATATGAGAAGAAATAGCTCAGGAATCTCCACAATGGTCGGGATGGCGATAATCATAGCCATATTCTTCACAACACTAATACCTCTCTACGTCTACATGTCAAGCCTCTACAACCTACTCTCCAACGAAATAAACTCTAGAAGGATAAGAGACGTAGACAGGGAGACGGAAGACTTGAAGCTCTTCGTGGAGGGAAAGTCTGGAATAAACCAGGAAAACCCAAGCATAAGCGTAATCCTGAAGAACACCTCACCCCTACTGATAAGGGTTGAGAGGATATGGGTGATGAACGTGGAGACAGGCTCACCCGTCGGGGACGCCCCATGCATAGATAGGATACTTGACGTACCTCCAGGCTGGAATATCACGGAAAATGTTAACACCTGTGTACAAGGATTCACTGGAAGAGTCCAGTTCATAGCAGTTACTGAGAGGGGCAGACTATTCGGCTCCGCACCCATCGACCTCCTACGGGGAAGAATCATTGCAGGCCTCTTCCCCTACACCCTGACCGTCTCAGTCATCAATATGAAGAGGGGTAGCGAGTACACCATCGATATTCTTCCACTCGAAGACGCCGATATACATCCACGCTCAATAACCTACAAGGCAACAGCATCAAACGAGAACATCTCACTCTCCTTTGGAGCGACCGCGGGAACCTTCCTAGTCTACCTGAAGGAGAACGGAATCCTAGTATCGGCCGGCAGACTCATCGCCCCACCAACCAACCCAATGGCCGTATCGCTACCAGACTACTGGAACGTAGTATTCATCCTCAGCAGAAGCACGATACAGCCCGTGACCATAGACCTAGAGATATCCGCCCCCAACCGCGTCCTCGAGGGTGAGGCGTTCCAGTTCCAAATAATCCTCAGCCTACCCCCACAGGCCGGCGAGGAAGTAAGAATCAACCATAACAGGATAATCCAAGCCATAAGCTTGAGTGGAGACTACGAGCAAAACACACTTGCATGTTGGCCTGTGGCGGAAACACTTTCCCCCGGCTCGACGCGGATCGCGCTCAGCTGCTCCCTTACAGCGTCAGAGCTCACAGGAAACAGAAACTCCGGCTCAATAACCATCACCGTATCGCAGCTCCCAGACTGCGGAATAGGTGTAGACTCTGGCTTACCATACCCATCAGACCAAGACTCTACTTCCATACAGGTGAGGGGGCAGAGGGGGAGATGAGCTGTGACTACGGAGCCCTACACGACGTTCTTATGTTTGCTCCCTCACGCCACCACTTACAGACATAGACTACACCATTCGCCACGGGGGATGAGAAGCCCCCTTCATCCGCCAGATAATAATTCCCAGTAACTAGGCCTTGGGCACTTAACACCCTGACACGGTAGATAAAGTATCCTCCATACTGCCACTTCTGATCACCCTCGTCCCTAACTCTTAAGGTGAATAGGCCAATGTAGGAGTCGCCCGGTGAGAGCCTATTCAAAGAATTACTGAGTATGGTGGCGCTAAGAGTCACGTTGTCGTAGGCTATAACCTCCAGTTGGACGTTAATGTTTCTCAGAGGCTCCGTATTATTCCCTAGGCTCACTATGAAGGGTATCGTGACGTTTAGCTCGAAGTCGCTTTCGCCTAGGAGCACCATGAGGTTTGGCTGGAGGGGGCTTATCTGGAGCGGTATGGGTGTTGGAACATTAAGTCTGGGGAGCGGGCCTATCTGCACCACCACATGGCCATTCGCCTCAACCCTGACGGGGCTTGGAGCAATGTTCGCACAGCTACCCCCATCATAAGAACACTGCAGAGCCCTCACGATATATACGCCTGGGGCTATGTTGAATGCGAAGACGTCAGACATGTCCTCCACATTCGAGATGTATCTTAAGGCATATGCAGAGCCTTTACAGCCCTCCGCAAACTCTTCATCTCTCAAAGAGACACAGCCGCGAGTCATGTTCACGCTTACCCCACTCTCCACCGATACCTCCACCCTGTACCTGTATCCTAGGCTGACGTTGCTGAGCTGGACCACTAAGAGGTAGGGGAGGGCGTTTGGACCTATTGGCTCGCCGGAGACGAAACTGTTACCCCTGAGTGTGGGGGCCCTCACCACGACCTTTTCACCGGGCTCGACAAAAAAGTTTAGAGGCATCATTATCACTGTGCCAGGGGGCATCTTAAACTCCGTGTCACCGATTCTCTGCAGGCCGATTCGGCTACTCTCTACATATAGGGTTGGGACGCTAATCTCGACAGGCCCCTTATTCATCATGATGATGAACAGGTTTCTTTTACCGAAGGGGTTCACCTCCGGCGGCTGCAGCGTTGCGATAACCTCTAGCTTCTCGTTCAGCTTCTCAACCTCGAACTGGAGCCTCCTAGAGACCTCGTCCATGAATATCGTCTGTATCTGCTGAACGTAGAGCCACATGGGGATCATGACTGTGAAAAATATCATCACGGCAATCGCAGTACCCACGACGGCCGAGACGCCCGAGCGCCTCTTACTCCTCACCATGGCCATCACCCTGCTATGTTGGTTCTAGTGGTAGTGGTGGTGACCGTCACGGTGTAGGTGCTTGTGGAGGTTGTTGTAGTGGTTGTGGATGCCGTTTGGGTGAGCGGGGCCGAGGTGGTGGTGACCGTGGTGGTTGTCGTCGTGGTCGGCGCTGTAATGGTTGTGGTCATATAGATTGTCCTAGTGGTTACGGTAGTTGACACACCATATCTTGTAACCCAATCCATCCTAGTGGTCGTTGAAGTCCCCGAACTGATAGTGGAGGTTATAATAGTTGTCGTTCTGCTTGTTGAAGTCCCGCTGGTGAGAGTCGTAGTTGTTCTTATTATTATCGTCCTTGTGGTGGTGGAGGTCCCTTCTCTCTCCGTGGTGGTCGTCGACTCGGTGACCCAGCTGGTCGTTGTGGTGGTTGTAGTTGTTGTGGTGGTTACTACTCTGTAGGTCTGCGCTAGGCCGGTTAGGCTCAGCGCAAGTATCGTCAGGACCGCCAGCGTAATTGTGAAGGCGCGGAGCCTCCTCACCCTATCCTCGACCAAACACCCCTCAACCTCCTGCCAACAGGATACAGCAGCAAAGGCCCTAGCGATAGATAAAGCAGAACCTGCCAGACAAATGGCCAATCACCCAGGGACCCTGAAGAGACGGGCATCGACAGCCCCTGGCCACTCGACCGCCCTCCAGTCACAGTAGTGGTTGTGGTCACAGTGGTTGTAGTGGTGACAGTCACCACAGCGGTGGATGTGAATGTCTGAGTGAGAGTGGTTGTTGTCGTGTAGCGTGTCGAGGTGGACGTGACTGTCTGGGTGACGGTGGGGCTGTAGACAGTGACGGTGGCCCACACTGTCCGTGTAGCCGTGGACGTGGTTGTGAGAGTATATGAGGTGGTGGTAAGGGTAGTCACCCTTGTTGCGGTGGTAGTCGGCACTGTAGTATATGATGTGATTGTTCTTGTGGTTGTGGTGGTTGTTGACGGCGTAGTTCTTGTAATTGTACTTGTTGTGGTCGTGGTGGTTGTAGTGGTTCTGGCCGGTATCCTTGTGGTTATGGTTGTGGTGGTGGTCTGGGTCACTGTCACTGTCTCGGTCACAGTGGTGGTCGTGGTCGTCACCGGAGTAACATCTCTAGTCCTCACGATTATCATGCCGATGTCGAAGATGTTTACGGGCCTGTCGAGAACAATGCTGTACTGGTCAATGTAGAGGGCGAGGCTTCCAAGCTCGACTGAGGTTCTCAACATACCCCTCGAGATGAGTACTCCGTTACAGTCATAGATCTCTATAGATAGTTCGTAGTCTCCGTCCTCCCAGAACCCCACTGAGAGTATAATCTCATCGATCCTCATCCTCTCCAAGTCTATCCGCATCTTGGAATAGTCTACATAGTTACCGAAACTGTTAGGATACCCCCAGGAAGATGGAATAATTGTAAAGTCCGGCATAAGAGACTTAAACTCAAATGCTAGCGGCGGCTCTAAACCACCCCTGTCAAGTCGTACATAGACCTCCTGCGGGAGAGCACCTGAAACGCTTACAGTGCCTTGCGCCTCTACACCATTCTTGTCCCGGACCACTACGAGGAAGTCATAGGTGGAGCGTGGAGCACTTGCGTTAAGAAGTCTGACCTTGACGAAATCTGTTGACTGGCCGTAGATGTTGTCCTCTTTCGGGTCTATCAGCTCTATGAGGAGCCAATTTTCAGTCGGCAAAACACATCCGCTGGACAGCCCGTAGTTCGGCCGAGAGGCCTCGAATGTCGCGACCTTGAATAGTAGTACCTCGTTGTCGGGTTTCGAGAGGCCTGGGTTTGTTGGGTCGTAGAGCTTTTCCGGTATATAGTGCACTTGAACAAGCAATCGGTCATCTTCGCTGCAGGTTCCAGCCGGGCAGCGGAAAACTAGTTGTCCCGCCTCGCCGACATTGAGGCGGGCCAGATTGTTTATTCCGGTGTCATAGACTACTGAGCCGTTTTTGATGGTCAGGACTCGGAAGATGATTACTGGCTCTCTACCTGTGTTTCTAAGCAGCATTATCCCCCTATCGGCAAAGCCGTAGATCATGTCTGGATAGTAGACATAGTCCGCGCCTATGTTCGAGCGCAGAACTAGGGCCTGGTCACCCACCTTTCTAACCTCCTCCTGCCTCCACACGCCCGCGTAGCTTGAGATCAGGGCCCACAAAGCTATCCCCGCGGCGAGAACCACTCCTAGGACGAGAACTGTGGCGAGGATGTCGCTGTAGCCCCGCCTACTTCTCCCCAAGACTCTACACCTCCTCAACCCCTATTACTACTCGGTATATGTCGGTGAGGGGTGTGTAGGGTATGTCTATAAACACGGAGTCTGTGAATATTCCTACGGGAATGCGTACAATAATGGAACGGGACTGGATTTGGGCGCCGTTGCAGTCGTATAATGTCACCGTTACGCGATAGTTGCCGCCTACGACATCATTGACTCCTAGTTCCACCTCCACGACGTTAACATTCATATTAGCGTCTGACCAGAGTGTGACGCCTGATGCGTGGGCCTTTCCGGGTATCCCGCCGAACTCCCATCTACCCTGTATGACTGTGTATTCCGCCGAGAGAATCTGCACCACTAGAGGGCCGTGGGGTCCGGCTTGGAATCCGGAAAAGCTGCCGGTGAATGGTTGTAATACATTGCTTATCGTTTGGACGTTATTTGTTGCGAAGCCGTATTCACCCGTCGCGTTGATGACTTGCAGGTCGACAGTAGTGGTGTGGCTTGCGGAGGCGTATGGGAAGCGTACATATACCTTGTTATTGGGCGGGGGCGGGATCTTTCCAGAGTCAGTATAGGTGACTGGGTCCACAACATCAACCATCATCCAGTTAGATGGTAGTGGGCAGCGCGGAGGTGCGCCGACTGGCGGGTGGACGAAGACGGTTTCAACATAGCGCATCTCATCCACCGATACTATCGGGTTGTCCTCGTTGAATAGGCCTGAGGCGACGTACCATATCCTCAGCCTCAAGGTCTCTAAGGAGGTGCAAGAGCTGCAGGCGGGGATGACGCTCCTGTCAAATTCGATGGCTTGCTGTGGCTGAAGCTCACCGATCTTAGTAAACCCGCTTGAAGGGAATGAGGCCTTCAAAGACCCCGCAGGCGACACGATCTCTATCCTCGTAACTATGACAGGTACATTGGCGATGTTCCTAACAGTAATATTCCTTACATCGCCTGTATATAGTACCTTCTCAAAGGATAGTTGTGCGGAGGTCTTAACCAGCAGTATAGCCCTGTTCGCCTCGTTGGTCGATGACTGGAGTGATACGCCCATCCACCCTGAGGCTACAGCTAGTATGAAAACTCCGACACCGACGGTGAGGGCTGTCAGCAATATAGCCCCGATTACAGTGTCGCCCCTCCTCCTACGGCTCTCCCTACCGTCGGTCAAGCATTCACTGTCCTACTTTTCTCCGGGAGGATTATATAGGCGTTTTTAGTAGGTCCTAGTTAGACGGTTTAGGAGTTGATAATCAGATTTACCGACCTGCTAAACGTTTCTGCAGAGGTTTGGTTTTTTATAGTGGTTGGCCACAAAGTTTTAGAGGATTCTTAATATATCCCCCGAGGGGCTAACTATCCATAGATGGATGGAATGCGCCACCTCTTGATCCTTAGGCTGCCTGTCCTCCCCACCTTAATGGTACTTGCGCTGTCATTTGTTTCGTGGTTTATTGGTGGAGAGCTGCTCAGTGTTTTGATTAGCCGAGCCTTAGTCCTCGAAGAAGTTGTCGGAGACTATGTTTCGCATGTCCTCGCGGGACTGCTTATTGGGGTGATAAATGCCCTAGTTCTCCATAGAGTCATCCGGGTTTGGATTGCCTATTTTGTGGGCGCCATTGCCGGCTGGGCTTTAGCCTTGGTATTGATTATGGTGGCCGTCCCTCTGGTTCCACCACCGATTCTACAATGGGCTGCAGGCCTCGGAGCGTTCATCGCCACGCTCGCAGGGCTTGTGTGGCTTCTAGGCGGCCTTGTAAAGTTTCCACTAGGACAGGTACGGGTGGGCGGGCAGACTGTCCAGCCAGCTCAACCATCGCAACCATCTACTACGCCTGTAACGGAAAAACAGGAACCCATGCCGCAGCCACCTAAGGAGGCGGAGACAGCTCCGCAGCCCACCGCCTCGGCACCGCCACCGCCAATCCCGAAGGCCGAGCCAGCACCACCCCCACCAGCAACGCCGCCTCCACCCCCGCCCGCACAGACAAGCACAGCTCCACCCACACAACCAATTACTCCGCCATCCCCACCGGAGCCTGCGCGGAGCATCGAAGAGGTTGAGGAAGCGTTGATAGAGATTGTCGCCGAGGAGGGAGTCACAGAGATTGTTCCACTCCCTAACAATACTTCGCCGGAGGGCGGCTCCTACCCTGACCTAGAGTCGCTGCTAAATGTAGACACAACCATGCTTCTCCGAGCCATAAAGAGGCTCATTGATAAGAACATGGTCAGGATAGCGGGGGTGGAGTTTAAGAAGGTGGCCTGCCCCCACTGCCAGAGCGCACTCAACATCTTGACTCTAAGTTGTAGGGCATGCGGATCGACGAACATTGGCCGGCAGAGGATTTTACAGCATGAGGGTTGTGGCTATCTTGGCCCCGAGGACAGCTTCACTGTTGGGGGTCGAGCTTTATGTCCGCGCTGCGGCAGCAGTGTCAAGATATTGAGGGGCCCGCTCGAAGAGGAGCAGGAGCAGGTGCTCAAGGTTCACTCAAGCTTCTTCATCTGCTACGACTGTAATGAGGTTAGCCCAGACCCACACATCTCCTTCAGATGCCTCACATGCGGACTAGACTACGACCTAGCCAGCTTCGAGTTCAAGACATTCTACAGATACGTCGTCAACCCCGAGGTTATAAGCGGGTTGCAGGAGCAGAAGCGGCCGCTTAAACTTATCGCGGACGAGCTTAGAAAGCAGGGATATGAGGTCCAGCTCGGAGCTAGGGTTGCAGGCACCTCCAAGGTCAGGCATAAGGTTGACCTAGTTTACAGCCGCCTAGGACAGCCCAGGGGGGCCGTCTTCTTATTCACTGAGAGAGGAGGGGCAAAGATTCATGACGTGATGAAGATAATAGTCATGAAGGCTGACACCAAGATAGATAACATCAAGATACTCTGCCTCGGGCAGCTGGACAGCGACTCGAAGAGGCTTGCCGAGCTCTACAACATATCGATAATCGAGAACGTGGCCTCGAAGGACCTGGGAACCGAGGTTATACCGCGCCTAGTTTCCGGATAGTTGGTAGAATAAGCTGCCATGGTGGCTCAAAGTTTAGATTGCTCATCCATCCCTCCACAGCGTGTAACACCTGATCTCCTCGAAGAATAAGCGCTTTGAGGAGACGCGCCTCAGGTTCAAGCCTTTCTCCCCTGCGTGCTTGATGATGGCTTCGTCGTTTCCGAGCGTCGAGGCTATGAGTACCAGTTTTGCCCCGACTTCTAGGAACTCTTCTGACTCGTCTATGAGGCTGATTGCGAACTCGGCTCCGGTCTGTCCGCCCTCAGTTGTGATGTCTGAGGTGTTTTCGCTTGGTAGGTAGGGCGGGTTTGAGGCTATCAGGCTTATCTTGCTGGATGGGCGGAGGGCTTTGAGCCTGTCGCCGACGATTACGTGGACCCGGTTTAGGAGGTGTGAGCAGTTCTTGAGGGTGCTTCTGGCGGCGGCCTCGCTTATGTCTATTGCCACTACCTCGACGCCCCTCTCTGCCATGTGCTTTGAGACCTCGCCGCTACCACTCCCAACCTCCACAACAACCCCCCAAAACACTAGGTCTGAGAGGCAGTCAATTAGGAGCCAGGTATCCTCTGCAGGCCGGTAGACTGGGGGTTCGGCGCCCATGTACATACCCGTCCACACCACATTTTGTAGCGGGCTTTAGAGCCTTGCTGCCCAGAGGGGGGTGGTGAGTAAAAATTATAAGCGCGTCTCTAGAGAATTTCATGACCATTGAAGGTGATTAGAGGTCTTGTATCCTAGGAAGTTTAGCTATGTAGCTCCCAGCAGGGTTGAAGATGTTCTGAGACTGCTTAAAAGATACGGCGACGAGGCGAAACTCCTAGCCGGAGGCCATAGCCTCCTACCCATGATGAAGCTCAGGATAGTTGGGCCCCGCGTAGTTATCGACTTGAAGAACCTCAGGGATAGGCTGGCGTATATCAGGGACGGGGCTAGAGCGGTGAGGATAGGCGCCCTAACAACCCACGCTGAGATCGAGTTCTCCGACATGCTTAAGCGCGAGGTCCCACTACTCCCCGAGGTCGCCAGATGGGTCGGCGATATGCAGGTTAGGAACATGGGCACGGTTGGCGGCTCACTAGCCCACGCAGACCCTGCAGCAGACTGGCCAGTCGCCATGCTGGCCCTCAACGCGACATTCACGGTTCAGGGAGCCCGTAAGAGGGCGGTCCCCGCCTCAAAATTCTTCAAAGGCCCATTCACTACTGCCCTCAAACCCTCTGAACTCCTAACCGAGATAACCGTGCCTAAGCCGCCGAAGGGTCATGGATGGTCTTGGAAGAAGTTTGAGAGGAAGGCAGGCGACTTCGCCACGGTAAACGTTGCAGTGATAGCTGTTCCAGACGGCAGGGGCCAGATCAGGGACGTCTCAATTGCAGTGGGCTCCGTGAACCCTGTGCCCTACAGGGCTGCAGGTGCCGAGAAGATGCTCCGAGGGAAGAGGCCTGACGCCGAACTGTTGAAGGCGGCGGCTGAGGCTGCTGCAGAGCCTGCTGAGCCGACCAGCGACCTTAGGGGCTCGGCCGAGTACAAGAAGTGGTTGACTAGGGTGATGGTTAGGAGGGCTCTCGAAGAAGCTTTAAGCAGGGCCGGAATATCCGTGGAGGTGGTTCAGCATGCCTAGGCGTAGGGCTCAGAGACCCCGGCCAAGGCCGGCGGCCGAGGCGGTGCTTGACACGGTGCCGGTGAGGGTGAAGATCAACGGTGTCGAGTATTCTCACACGGTTGAGCCGAGGCTCCTCCTGGTGAATTACATCAGGGACGTGGTGGGTCTTACGGGGACGCATATAGGCTGCGACACATCACACTGCGGCGCATGCACTGTGCTGGTGAAGGGTCTGTGGGGTGATGGGTGGATGGCTGTCAAGTCATGTACCCTGCTAGCTACCCAGGTCGATGGGAAGGAGATACTGACGATAGAGGGGCTCGCCAAGAATGGTGAGCTTCACCCGCTCCAGAGAGCCTTCTGGGAGAACCACGGCCTCCAATGTGGCTTCTGCACCCCGGGCATGATCATGGCAGCCCTCGGCCTACTTCTCAGAAACCCCAGCCCCACCCGGGAGGAGATCAAGTGGGGCATTAGCGGAAACCTCTGCAGGTGCACAGGATACGTCAACATAATCAAGTCGATAGAGGCCGCAGCCAAAGAGATGCGGGAAAAAGGAATAACGATATAGCCGCCGGTACCCTCCACCGAAGCCGTTCAACCCAACTCATTCTCGACCCCACAATATCTACAACGCCCAATTGTCGCCGACGCACCTATAAAAATTGGGCAGTTGCCTAACTATCCGAGCATCCAGAAATGGCTATTTTCTCCGACCTCCTCTCCCTGACCAAGCCGAAGATTACTCTGCTCAACATAGGCTCGGCGGTCTCCTGCTACCTTCTCGCGGGTGGCAGCTTCTGGGGCACCGCTCCCCTCTTCCTCACCGGATACCTCGCTTCGGGCGGGTCGAGCATGCTGAACAACTATCTCGACAGGGATATCGACGGCCTGATGAGGAGGACTGCGAAGAGGCCGCTCCCAAGCGGCCGGGTCCCGGGCAGGCTTGTCTTGGCCCTGGGCCTAATTTTCTCTTCGGTGTCTATTGTCTTGGCGTGGACGCTGTTCAAACTCTTAACAGCCCTAATGATCGCCTCAGGTATACTTACATACACTGTTGTCTATACCATCCTGTTGAAGAGGAGGACTGACTGGAACATAGTTATTGGCGGTGCTGCGGGCTCTTTTCCACCCCTCGCAGGCTGGGCGGCCGCCACAAACACGATAGGCGTCGAAGCGGTTTTGATGGCGCTGCTAATCTTCCTCTGGACACCTGGGCACTTCTGGGCACTGGCTATAAGGGCTGAGAACGACTACAGAGCTGCCCGGCTCCCCATGCTCTCGGTCACAAAGGGGCTCGACCAAGCTGTGACGGCGATAGCGGCGTCAAACGCAATAATGATTGGCAGCTGGGCCCTGCTATCCCTGACAATAAATCCGCCGACGGTCTTCCTACTCGTCACAGCGCCCCTGACCGCCCTCATAGCATACTACACCGCCGCCCTAGTCGGGAGCAGAAGTAGAGAGGATTCGTGGAAGCTCTTCAAGGCATCGAGCCCCTGGCTTCTCTTCATACAGTTAGGCCTAGTACTGGCTAGAATCTTCCAATGAGCTAGCTCTGGTATCCGCGCTTCTCTAATGGCTTCACCAACCATTCTACCTAACTCACATAGCATTCAGTGCTTAATCTACTTGCTTCGTGTAGAACAAGTAGAAGTATTGATATGAGGCTTATAATAGAGCCGCCTAGAATCAATACTAACTTCTTACAATAATGAAAAATGTGCTCCGGCCGGGATTTGAACCCGGGTCTCCGGCTCTCTCCACTCTTTGGGCCCGAAAGGCCGGCATACTTGTCCGGGCTATACTACCGGAGCTCTACCTGAGGTTAGAAGAGTAAACGGTGTTTAATAGACTTATATGTGTGGAGAAAATTGATTTGAAGCTTAGTCGAATTCAGGTGTCTCTGACTCCTTCTTACCCTTCTCTTCCTTCTTCTTGGAGGCTGCGACTACGTCATCTATTCTGAGGATCATTGCGGCGGCCTCGAAGCTGGACTTTAGCGCCTGAGCCTTGACCTTGTAGGGCTCAATCACTCCGAGGCTTATCATGTCCTCGACCTTCCCGCTGAACACGTTGATTCCATACCTGTAGCCCGCATCTACATGCTTGCTTCTCAGCGAGGACATTATGTCAACAGGGTCTAGGCCAGCGTTTTCGGCCAGCGTCTTAGGTATCGTCTCCAAGGCATCCGCGAAGGCCAGCATGGCGAGCTGCTCCTTTCCAGAGTACTTTGAGGCATTCTCCCTGATGTACTGTGCCAGCTCTGTCTCGACCGCGCCTCCGCCGGGGACAAACCTGTTGTCATCCACGATTGTTATCATGTTCATTAGTGCGTCGTTCAGCGATCGCTCGGCCTCGTCTAGCTGACGCTCAAGCCCCGCCCTCAGGAGTATCGAGACGGCCTTCGGGTTCTTGCACCCCTCCACGAAGACCATCCTGTCCTCGCCTATCTTCCTCTCCTCAACCAGCGCCGCCTCTCCCAAGTCCTTCGGCGAGAGGTCCTCGAAGTTCGTCACTATCCTACCGCCCGTAGCCTTCTCGAGCTTCTCCATGTCACTCCTCTTAACCCGCCTCACAGCTAGTATCCCTGCCTTTGCTAGGAAGAACTGGGCGGCGTCATCAATACCCTTCTGGCAGAAGACGACATTAGCGCCCGCCTGGACGACCTTGTCAACCATCTCCTTCAGAATCCTAGCCTCCTCGTCGAGGAACTCCTTAATCTTGAGCGGGTCCCTGATCCTGATCTCTGCTGAGAACTCTGTCTTCTCGATCTCGAAGGGCGCGTCGATTATCGCTATCTTGGCATTTGTCACGCGCTTGGGCATGCCTGGGTGGACAACCTCCTTGTCGATGACGACGCCGTTTATGAGCTGGGACTCGACAATGCTCTTACCCATCTTCTTCACGATCTGTATGTCGTCCTTGTCCGCCCTGCGCTTACCGTCATACTCCTTGACGACGCTTAGGACAGCGTCTATCGCTAGATTCGCTATATGGTCTGTGCCGAAGCCCAGCGACTTGCTCCCAAGGCTTGTTCGGACTATCTTGCCCAGGGTCTCCTTGTCTGTCAGCTTGACCTCAGTCGCTATCTCGCCAAGCCTCTTAAGGGCCAGGTCGAGGGCCTTCTTGTAGCCGGCGATGATTGTGCTTGGGTGGATCTTCTGCTCTATTAGCTCCTCGGCCTTCGCGAGAAGCTCCCCAGCTATGAGGACTGCACTAGTGGTCCCGTCGCCGACAGACTTGTCCTGGGTCTTCGCGACTTCGATAATCATCTTCGCGGCGGGGTGCTCCACGTCCATCTTCTCTAGAATGGTTGCTCCGTCGTTTGTGACTATCACGTCGCCGATTGTGTCGACGAGTATCTTGTCCATCCCCTTGGGGCCTAGTGTTGTCTTCACCATCTCGGCGATTATTCTGGCTGCGGTGATGTTGTTTCTCTGGGCTGACCTGCCCCTTGTCCTCGATGTACCCTCCTTAAGGATTAGAACTGGCTGACCGGCAAGAGCCATAGCTAATACACCATGCTCTAATGTCTAGACCCAAAATTTAAATCTAAACCCCTTTCAAGGATTTAATAACCATCCGTCGCAGAAAGTAAAGACTTAAACATTTGCTATCTTCCAGCAATTCTTTGGATATGGTGCTGCTCGGTGCCCATGTATCCATTTCTGGCTCGATTGCCCTATCAGTGGATAGGGCGAGGGAGCTGGGCTGCACGACCTTCCAGATATTCACTAGGAATCCCCGCGGATGGATTTCTAAGAAGTTGAAGGATGAGGAGGTTGAGGAGTTTGTGCGGAAGAGGAAGGAGGCGGGGTACGAGGTTGTTGTTGCGCATATGCCATACCTCCCCAACATAGCTAGCCCCGAGGCCCTGAGTTGGAGGCGCTCTGTGAAGAGCCTCGCCGAGGAGCTTCAAAGATGCGAAATGCTAGGGCTGGACTACCTCGTATGCCATATTGGAAGCCACATGGGTAAGGGCGTTGAGAAGGGGATTGCGCAGGTCGCTAGGGCTGTCAACGAGACGATATCCAGAGTAGAGGCAAAGTGCATGATTCTCCTAGAGAATATGGCGGGTCAGAAGAACAGTGTGGGGTCCTACTTTCCACAGATAAGAGCCATTCTTGACAAGGTTGATGACCAGAAGCGGGTGGGCGTCTGCCTAGATACCTGCCACCTCTACGCCGCGGGCTATGACATAGCGGTTAAGGATGGTCTTGAGAAGACGCTTTCAGATTTCGATGAGAGTGTCGGGCTCAAGAGGCTTAAGGTTCTGCATCTCAACGATTCTCGGGGAAAGCTTGGAAGCCATCTGGACAGGCATGAGCACATCGGCCGGGGGTATATCGGCGAGGAGGGGTTTCGAGTCATAGTCAACCACAAGAGTCTGAGGGGTTTGCCCATGATTCTGGAGACTCCTCAGGACGAGTATGGCGGCTATGAGGTGGATTTGGAAGTGGTTTGGAGGCTGCTACGTCATGCCTAGCGGGCTGCTCCGCACAGTATACGCGGTTATCCGGATAGGGACCTCTAAGCTCGCCCTGAAGTTTGTCCTGGTGGGTGTTGCGTGTCTCGCGCTGGCTGAGGGGGTTCTCTACCTGCTTGTGGATTTTTGGGGGGTTAACTCACTCATCGCCGGCGCGGCTGCCATCGAGATCTCGGTGGTCGCCAACTTCATAATCAATGACTCGTGGACTTTTAGGGATAACAGGTCCTCTGATGGATTCTTTGCGAGGATGCTGAAGTTCCATGTGACGCGTATTGCAAGCATTGCGGTGAACTTCGGCATTTACAGCATGTTGGTGGCTTTGCTGGGCGTCAACCACTTGGTTGCATATTTTGTAGCGACTTTCGTGGCCTTCTCCATCAACTTTCTGACAAGTGTTGTCTGGGTCTGGCGCGGAACGCTAGACAGTTATGCGGGGACGGTTCAGGGGAAGGCTGCCTTCTCAACCAGTAGCAATTCGGACTCGCTGAACCCGAGGGCCTTGAGGCCGCGGAGCATGAGGGCCAAGTAGGCCCGGGAGGGAGCCACATGTCTTCTCGGGTTGGCTGAGATGTAGGTGTACGCCTCCTCAGCACCTGTCTCCGTCTTGGCGACGATTTTTATTCGGCTCCTGATGTTGGGGGTTCCCTGATACCTGTCGAGGATTGGGAAGTCCTCGCTCTCTATCGTGTATATGGCGCCTAGGACGTGACTGTTACTGGACTCCTCTATTCCTGCAATCCCGCCCCTCCAGGCCGCCGAGTATGTGTCGAATGTGAGCCTGTATCCCTCCAGCCTCGCCCTCCTCGGCCCCTGCCACCTGGTCAGTATCCTCCTCATCACCTCGGGGTTTAGTGTGACGTCATAGGCGAAGTAGTTGACCATCATGTATATTCCCTAGTCGAGAGTGGTGCAGGGTTTTATTTGAGGAGTTTCCACATAGGGTTTTTGGTGTGGCTGTAAGGGTTTTCGCGCCTGCGAGGCTCCACATGGGGTTCGCCTCGACGGGGTGGCTTATGGCTCCGTGGTCGGGGATAGGCTTGGCCGTGATGGACCCGGCGACAGTCGTTGAGGCAGAGCTGGTGGAGGGCTTAGGCGTCAGGGCGCAGGGGCTGAGGAGTGTTGAGGCTGAGGAGGTGGCCAAGCTAGTTGTCGAGAAGACTGGGCTGCGGATAGGTGTTTGTTTGAGGGTGTTGGAGGCGCCTCCAAGCCATGTAGGGCTGGGCTCTGGGACACAGCTCTACCTCTCAATACTCGAGGCTGTCTCGAGGCTGGCGGGTGTTGAGCCGCCGCTGGAGATTCTCGTAGAGGCTGGGTTGGTCGGCTCCTTCTCGTGGGTCGGCGTGGCCGCCTTCAAGACTGGAGGGTTCATCCTCGACTTGGGAGCAGCCCCCTCGAAGGTGAGGCGATACGTCTCACTCAGGTTTCCAAGGGAGTGGGCTGTGGTTCATGCGAGGCCGCCGGGCAGGCTGGGTCACCCGAGGAGTGGTGAGGTGGAGAAGCTCAAGGGCCTGACCTATAGCAGGGAGACCGAGCAGCGGCTCGTCGAGCTACTCATGAAAAAGATACTCCCCGGAGTCTTGGACCGTGACTTGGAGCTCTTCGGAAGCGGCCTCTCCGAGTATCAGAGGCTTGTGGGCGCCGCCTTCAGCACATATCAGCAGGGAGTCTTCAACCCGGACTCCACACCCATCGTCTCAGCCATGGAGGAGGCTGGGCTCCTAGGAGTTGGCCAGTCCAGCTGGGGGCCAACAGTATACGGGTTCACGAAGTCGCGCAAAGAAGCTGAGGAGGCTGCGCGGCTCCTCGCTCAAGAGAAGGGGTGGACCGTAACCGTCACCATGGCCAACAATACTGGAGCTAGGGTCGTCGAGAATTCGGCCTAGAGACCGGGATAATCCCACCCCAGCAGCAGCGGGCAATAGGCTTTAAACCACAGCTGCTGTTTTAGTGGCGGGGAGGAGGGCGGTCTTGGACTTCTCGCGCCTAGTCAGCTTCTACGAGAGGCTCGAGTCCACGACTAAGCGGCTTGAGATGCGGGATATCCTCGTAGAGCTTTTCAGAGAGTGTGAGCCTGACGAGGCTGGGAAGATAGCCTATCTAACGCTCGGCGAGCTCTACCCTGCCCACGTGGGTATCGAGCTCGGAATGGCTGAGAAGCTGGCCATAAGGGCGCTGAGGCTTGTGACAGGCGTGGATGAGCAGAGGATTGAGGAGATGCTCAGGAAGACTGGGGACCTTGGGCTGGTAGCGGAGCAGCTGCTCTCTTCGCGGAGGGCGCAGACTACGCTTAGCCTCGAGGAGTTGACTGTGGAGAGGGTCTACAGCCAGCTCGAGAAGATAGCCAGGTTCTCAGGGGAGGGCGCGATGGAGATGAAGGTTAAGGCTCTCTCGGGGCTTCTGGCACAGGCCTCGCCCAAGGAGGCCAAATACCTCATCAGGCTGGTGACGGGGAAGATGAGGCTCGGGGTCGCCGACATGACAATCATCGACGCGCTCGCATCGATGAGTGGTGGAGGGAAGGAGGAGATCGAGCGTGCCTACAACCTCTGCTCAGACATAGGGCTGGTCGCCTCGAAGGTGAAGGCTGAAGGCGTTAAGGGTGCAAGCAGCATCGGCATGAGGCTCGGCGTCCCCGTGCGGCCTATGCTGGCTGAGAGGCTCACATCCGCTGAAGAGATATTGGAGAAGCTGGGAAACAATGGCTACGCAGAATACAAGTATGATGGGGAGAGGATGCAGATACACAAGTTTGACTCGGAGATAATCATCTTCTCTAGGAGGCAGGAGAACATTACTTCGCAGTTCCCAGACGTGGTGGAGATGTGTAGGCGCGGAATCAAGGCGCGCACGGCTATCGTCGAGTGTGAGGCTGTAGCCTACGACCCGGACACAGGCGACATGCTCCCCTTCCAAGAGCTAATGCATAGGAGGAGGAAGTATGACATCGAGAAGGCGGCCCAGCTCTACCCAGTCAGCCTCTTCTTCTTCGACGCCCTCTACATCGACGGCGAGCCGCTCATTGACCTGCCACTCCTAGAGCGGAGGGAGAGGCTGGCTAGAATACTGGAGGTCTCAGACAACTTCATGCTCACCGAGGGGGTCGTGGTCTCAGACCCTGAGACGCTCGACAAGTTCATGCTGAGGGCCGTGGAGGCTGGGTGCGAGGGCGTCATGGTCAAGGACATCTCGCCTAAATCGATCTACAGGGCCGGGGCGAGGGGCTGGCTCTGGATAAAATACAAGCGAAGCTACGTCTCGAAGCTCACGGACACACTAGACTTAGTCGTGGTCGGCGCCTTCTACGGTAAGGGGAAGAGGAGTGGCCGCATAGGCACGCTCCTGATGGCGGCCTACGATGACGAGGCCGACGTCTTCAAGACCGTCTGCAAGGTAGGAACAGGGTTCAAGGACGAGGACCTAGAACACCTTACAAGGACCCTCACGCCCATGGCCATGAGCCAGAAGCCGGCCCGAGTAGAGTCTATAATGGAGCCCGACATATGGGTGAGGCCCGAGATGGTGCTAGAGATTGTTGGGGACGAGATTACACTCAGCCCAATCCACACTTGCGGCTGGGGCGTGCTGGCGAAGGACGCGGGCCTAGCGGTCAGGTTCCCCAGGTTCACTGGTAGGTATAGGGAGGACAAGTCTCCAGAGGATGCCACTACCGTTAAGGAGATAATAGAAATGTACAAGTCCCAGCTCAAGACTATAGTCGGTGGAGAGGAGAGTGAGCCTACCTGAGTAGCGAGGAGCAGCAGGAGAGGACGAGGCAGCTCGCCGAGCTAAAAGCCTGGATTGAGCGGAGAGTAATCGAGCTGAGCCAGGAGCTTAACATGCTCAAGAGGATGGGGAGCTACGTGGACGAGCTTTTGACCGAGCTGAGCTTCAGGAAAGCCGACACGCTGGCCAAGACCTTGGAGCAGCCTGCGCCAACCCCCCAGCCGGTCCAGGCCGAGAAGCCCACGGTCCGCTCAATAAGGAGCAGGACAGGCTCCAACCTCGCGACCGTAAGCTACACTAGGGACGAGGTCAGGTTCCAGCTAAGCCCCGGAGTGGAGCTCAGAGGCGATGATAAGCCCTTCACATCCTTCCTACTCAGAAAAGTGCTTGACCAGATGGTTGAGGCGGATAGGAGGAGGGCGGAGGCCGGAGAGATCGACCCGGAGAGGGTTCTGAGCTACGAGATAGTCTACGACGGGGACAGGGTCAAGGAGATACTTGTGAGGAATTATAGGGAGGATTCTAGGCTGAGGGAGCTGATAAGCTCGGTTAGATGGACCCTCGAGACCGTGTCAGCTAAATAGATGATTATCCTCATAGCGCCCGCCTCCCATCGAAGGTAACACTTATCAGAGCCCCGCAACATATCGCTTGTTCAGAGTGTGGTAGATGAGGGT
>CAKZUF010000029.1 GCA_937921685.1 uncultured archaeon | reverse complement strand
GTAACCTCGGCTGAGGTCCTCTTCAGTCTGGGTGAACACATTGTGACTGAGGTGGTTGAGGATGGTGAGGTAGCGGTTTTGAAGTGCATCAGGTGTGGAGAGGTTGCACCTATAACCGAGGCGGCCAGTCTGAAGAATAGGCCGTGCAGATCAGCTACTAGTGATGGGGCTGCTACACTACAGCAGGAGCCTACACCAGCTACAGAGACTGTTGAAGAGACCCAATGCGACGGCTGCAGATGGGGGAGGGCCAAGGGTGTATACCCCGGCTACGACAATCTAACAAAGACCGTCAAGCCTCTACGGTTATGTCAAGAGTGTGGAAGGAGATACGAGGAGGTTTTGAAAGACGGCCCGAGGATAGCGGGCAGGCCTGCGAGGGCTCCACCAACCTCCTACTGGTTCGTCCCATATTCGACTTATTTCCCGAGGCTCGGCGGGGTATATCCGTGCCCCGCCTGCGACCAGTTCTTCGAGACGCTATACGACGTTGTCAAGCATTTCGGACAGGAGCATTGGAGGGAGGCTGAGAGCCTCCAAATAACGAGAATCGGCAATTATGAGACGGTGAAAACATGGCAAGGAGTGCTGTGTCCGTTGTGCCGGAAGATCTTCGATAACGAGAGACACCTGCGTCACCATCTCTACAACAGTCACGGAGGTGGAGAGAAGTGAAAGCGTATAGGAGATGCCCTGAGTGCGGGTCGGAGAGGCTGGCCCATCAGGGCGGGTGTGTGACCTGCCTTGACTGCGGCTGGTCCTCCTGCCCGCTATAGGGGGTGATGAGTGTGAAAGACTTAAAAGACCCGCTAACACTAGAGGAGCTGACGGAGAAGGTAATAGCTTTGGACGAGAGGGTGACGAGGCTGGAGACGCTGATCGAGCAACACGAGAAGACATTCGCTAGGATAGAGGCTAGGCTTGACAGGCTTGAGGCTAGGATTGACAGGTTCTTCTGGCTGTGGGTTGGGACAGTCGCTGCCGGCATCATCCTGAGGCTGCTACACCTTTGAGGTGGTGGTTGTTGAGGACGATAGTCCTTAAAGAGGATGCTACGCTATCGCCCAAGCTAAAGAAGAATTTCCCGCACAGCGAGGCTCGGCGGTATCAGGCCGACCTTGCCGAGACCATCTACAGGGAGCTTTCTAGTGGTTCAACGAATATTGCTGTTGAGGGCCCAACCGGGCTGGGCAAGTGGTCTTTAGTAGATGTGGGGACTGTAGGTTCGCCCTGAATGGGGGCGAGAGCTCCAAGGGCCGTGCGGCCCAGAACCTGCCAGACAGCCCCGGTTTGGGCTGCAGTGAAGACATACGCCGAGGAAAACAATCTGAAAATTCTGTGGCTTGTGAGGACTGCAAGTCAGACAGCGCATATTGCCCGTGAGACCGGCTGCCTCCCCATTTACGGGAGGAGGACGCTATGTCTGCATGAGACCGTTTCTCAAATTGATTTGAGGAGATTTAACAGAACGTGCAGAGCGGTAAGGCTGTCGCAAAAATGCCCCTACTGGCCCGGGAGGCCGAGGCCGGTAGGGTGCTCGCTGAGCGTCTCCGAGTTAAAAGAGGTGGGAGAAAGGTCAGCAACTTGTCCATACGAGCTTCAGATCGTCGTGCTACCATCCACGAAGGCTGTTGTTGCGACCCACAAGCAACTTCCGCTACTCGGCTGGCTCCTATCTAGGTGGGGGGCCAGCCGGGAGAAGACGCTACTTGTCATCGACGAAGCACAGAACATCATCAAAAATGCGTTGGGGATGGCTAAAGACTCACTGAGTCTGAGGACCCTCAACAGGGCTGCTGAGGAGGCATTGAAGTACGGGTTTAAGGAGCTCGCCGAGGACCTGAGGACAGCAACTGAAAAATACGGGTCCGCGGAAGAGGGAGAGGCTGAGGTGGAGGACCTCCTCCCCTCTCTCCTAGACCTTATTGAAGCGGGGGAGGAGGTCCAGATGATGAAGCTGAAGCAAAACCTGGCTCCAGCCTCACACCTGCTTAGCGTGGCAGACTTTAAGGCCACGCTGGCAGGGTCTAAGCCCTTCCTAGTGAAGGAGGGGCCCAACGTGAGGCTGGAGGCGCTCGGAGATCCGAGGGAGGAGTTGGAGAAGATCTATGAAGGGTGGAGAGCCGTAATAACGATGAGCGCCACTATCGACGCGGAGTTGATTGAGAGGCTTACGGAGAAGCAGGTGACCATCCTCCGGGCCGGCTGGCCCTTCGAGGAGGACGCGTTGAGGGCCTACACGCTCCGGGGCCTAACTACTAGATACCCGGAGCGAAATGAACAGCTGTACGAAGACGTTGCATGGATTATTAAACTGCTTGCCGGTAAGGGCAGGCTACTGGTATTCCTACCCTCTTTCCCCTTTCTAGAAGAGGTGAGAAAGAGGGTAGGAGATATTCCGATAACATTTGAGAGGCAGGGCATGTCGCAGGAGGAGGTTGAAGAAGTTGCTAGGGAGTTCAACGCATCGTCCTCAGCCACTCTGCTGGCCGTCTTTGGAGGCAGACTGAGCGAGGGGATAGACCTACCAGCAGACATTGTCCTGCTGGTAGGCGTCCCCTTCGCTCCGCCGACACCAAAAAATGAGAAACTCCTCTCACTTCTTGGAAAGATCTTTCCAAGCGATGATGCATGGATTCACGGGGTCATCCTGCCGGCCCTTTACTCGGCGGTGCAGAGGCCCTAAAGGCCGCACAGGCTGCCGGGAGAGCCGTGCGGAGACCACAGGACAGGGCAATCGTACTAATGGCGGATGACAGATACCCCAAGTTACTCAGGTGGCTTCCACGATGGTTTAGGGAGCGGGTCGAGGGTCGGGTGAGCATGCCCGACCTGCCAATACTGCTCGAGAGGGTGGTGATGAAGCATGGATGATTTTGTTAAAAGGCTGTGTGAGAGATATCCGTGGATAAACTACATTGAGCTAAAAAATGCAGTCGAGAGGTTCAAAAGGCTTAACCCAAACGAGGACATAACAACAATTGACTGGGCGGGTCTTTGGGACCCGCGGCTTTCATATCACGAGAACATCGAGATACTCGCTAGGGCCTACCCGGCCTACAGATGGTTTGAGCCGGGGGAGGCCCGCGAGGAGGAGTTTGAAGAGGCGAGGACAGCTAGAATTGCTAAGATAGTAGAGCAACTTAACGAGGAAGACGCTAAGCTCCTCTTGGAGGAGCTTAGGAGGGAGTTTCCGCAGATCGCAGATGCTGGGGCGGCTCAGCAACTGCCTCAGCCACCGCCGACTGCTGCCGTGAAGCCGAGGATCACGCTGGAGACCATGCGCCGCTACCCCTTCTGCAAGGCCTTGAAGGATTTTGCAAAGGCTTTCGAGTTACAGGACTTAGCTCGTTACGCGAAAACCATTGAGAGGAGGATTGTCGAGGCTTTGGAGAGGGGGGAGCGCGGCCTCACACCGCTCAAAAACCCATTCGAAGATATCATGAGTATAATAGGCGCGAAGGTGATAGCGATGGCTGTCGGTGATGACTGGCTGGTGAGGAGGTTGGCGCTCGCCGTAGCGGCCATGGTCGAGCGATACCTCATAGAAGACCAGCCCGAAGTCGTGGTAGAGCTGCTTAGGTCGGAGCTAGGCATCAGGGTTGAGCCATCGCGGCCCGACGAGTCACGGCTAGGAGCATACAGGGTTTGGGTCCCACACTACCTTGCGCTGGCCAGCAGGCTGGACACCCCCGAGTGGAGGCTGGTGAACAGAGTTGTGAGAGGTGGATGGGTCTACGTCTCACGCGCCGAGCTGGCTAGGCTGGCGAGGGTTGAGGTTCAGAAGGCTCTGACACGAGGAAGCGCGGTAAAGCCGGAGGAGCTTCCCGAGCCCCTCTCAGCGGTTGCGAGAGAAGTTATGGAGATGCTTGCGGTGAGGAGGAGCTATAAGGCTGAGGCTGGACAGGTGAGTGAGGAGCACTGGCCGCCATGCATGGCCAAGATTAAGAGGGAGCTCCTCGCGGGGGTTAGTGTAGGCCACTTCGCCAACTTCGCCCTAGCCGCCTTCATGCTTACGGCAGGATATACCCAGGAGCAGGTCCTAGCCATGTACTCTCAGAGGAGTGACTTCAACGAAAAGATAGCGCGCTACCAGACAGAGCATATAGCGGGGCAGAGGGGGAGCAGGGTCAAATACACGCCGCCTTCATGCAGCACAATGAAGACGCACGGCCTCTGCGTCGAGGATGGGAGGCTCTGCCCAGGCATCAAGAACCCGATACAATACTACCGCCGAGAGGCTAGGCGAGCGGCTCTGAGAAAGAAGAAAGAACAGAAGAGCGGTGGAGGGGAGGGGCGCGAGGGCGGAGGAGGTTTTTTAGCCACATCAACCTAGAGTGCGGTGGATTTGGAGGACGAGGACATCAGCCTCAAACTCATAAAGATGAAGAAGATGAGGACCCTAATGGCCCAGTTATCTAAGTCGAGAGAAGCACCTGCTCCTGAGGAGAAGCCTGCGGCGGAGCCTGACCCGGTGGAGGAGCTAAAAAAGCATGTCTCCGAGAGGGGCGACGAGGTTTTAGCGGCAGCGCGCTCCGAGAATCCAGACCTAGTAAGGAAGGTCTCAGCCGCTCTCCTCAAAGCCCTGAAGGAGGGCAGGGTTGAAGAGCCCATAGACGCTGGAGACCTGTTAGCTCTATTCAGGAGACTAGGACTCAAGGTCCAGGTGGAGTCGAGGGTAATGGTCCACAGGAAGGGCGAGACAAAAGACCTCAGGAAAGCCCTCGAGGAAAGGTGGCAATCCAGTTAGCTAGGATGCGTATCAGTTTTTAACAAGTCATGCCATGCTATAATACGGCTTATGGAGTATAGCAGGGTTAGGCCCGAGGACCTTGCAGCGCTCGCCTCCATCGTAGGCGCCTCAGACGTCTCGAACGAGGAATACGACCTAGTGACTAACGCTTTGGACGCCTTCGCCGGTGAGCCGGTGCTGCCCGAGGCTGTTGTCTGGCCTGAGAATAGCTCAGAGGTCTTGGAGGTCCTCAAGTATGCTTCGAGTCGGAGGATACCGGTGACTGTTAGGGGCGGGGGTACAGGGCTCACGGGCGCATCAACACCCCGGTTTGGAGGCATAGTCATGAACATGATGAAGATGAACAGGATCTTGGAGGTTAGGCCGCATGACATGCAAGTGGACGTAGAGCCGGGGGTAATCTACGACCAGCTCAACAAGGAGCTAGAGCCCTACAACCTCTTCTTCCCACCAGATCCGGCCAGCGGCAAATCATGCACCATCGGAGGCATGATCGCTAACAACGCCTCAGGGCTCAAGGCCGTGAGATACGGGGCGACGAGAGACTATGTGCTGGCACTAAGAGTCGTCTTTCCAGTGGGTCTAGACCTCCGCCTAGGCTCTCGCGTCTTCAAATACTCTACAGGCTATGACTTGGCAAGGATGCTTGTCGGGTCCGAGGGAACGCTTGGAGTGATAACGGAGGCTACGCTGAGGCTCCGACCCCTGCCGAGGCACCGTAGGACAATAGCGGCCTACTTCGACTCGATCGAGGACGGTGTAAGGTGTATAGGGAGGATAAGGCTCTCCGGAATAGAGCCTGGCGCCATAGAGTTTCTTGACAGGACGCATCTAAGGCTCATATCGGAGTGGTCTGGCCTAAACCTTCCAGACCACGAGTGCATGATCATCCTCGAGTTCCATAGCTACTCGAGGGCTGGGCTGGACGAGGAGGTAACTGACGCGGTCAGCCTGCTGAGGGAGGGTGGGGCTGTAAGCATTGTTGTACCCAAAGACGAGGCAGAGGCTGAAAGGATATGGGAGGCTAGGAGGGGGGCTTACCCGTCAATCCTAAAGGCCTGTAGGTCACCCATCATAGGCGACATAATCGTCCCACTCTCCCGCCTCCTCGACGCCGTGAACAAGGCCTATGAGCTCGCCAAAAAATATGGGGTCCGGGTAGGAGTGATGGGTCACCTAGGCGATGGTAATGTTCACGCAAACTGGTTGACGGACAGGCGTAACAGGGATGAGTGGGAGAGGGCGCTACGGGCTAATGCGGAGCTGACCAGATACGCCATAGAGGTGGGTGGTGCCTTGTCGGCTGAGCATGGCGTAGGTGTAGAGAAGAAGGAGTTTATGTGGGAGCAGCACCGAGAGGTGCTAGACCTCATGAAGAAGCTCAAAGAGTTCTTCGACCCCAACAACATCCTGAACCCGGGAATTATGCTGTAACACTACCTATGCCCGAAGACGGGCTTAGGCCTGTAGGGCTCCTCCAAATACTTGACCTCCTCGTCGCTGAGATTTATCTTGAGGGCCTCGACAGCCTCCTCCACATGGGCCGGATTATTCGTGCCGATTATGGGAGCGGTCACACCTTTCTTGAAGAGCCAGGCCAGAGCTATCTGAGATGGCTTTACACCCTTATTCTGCGCCACCTCAATCACCCTCCTGACTATCTCGGCATTCTCAGGCGGGGCGATGTATGCATTATAGTCGTTGGTGCCTGGTCTTATACGCTCAAAGTCCTTCTCCGTCACGACCAGTCTGCCGTTCACGTAGTACTTCCCGCTCAGGACTCCTACGGCTAGGGGGCTCCAAGGGATTATGGCTATGCCCTCACTCTTACAGAATGGAATCATCTCCCTCTCCTCCTCCCTGTACAATAGGTTGTAGACATTCTGCATACTGACGAACTCGGCATAACCCCTCATCCTGCTGATGTATATCGCCTTGGTGAACTGCCAAGCCCACATACTCGAGGCGCCGATGTAGAGAACCTTACCTGCCCTGACTAAGTCGTCCAACGTCGCCAGCGTCTCCTCAATCGGCGTCTCATAGTCCCACCTATGTATCTGGTATAGGTCTATATAGTCTGTCCTAAGCCTCCTAAGAGACTCGCGGACCTGCCACATGATATGCTTCCTTGATAATCCTCCTTGGTTCGGGCCCTCACCCATCCTACCGAACACCTTTGTGGCGACCACGGCGTCATCCCTCCTCCCCTCCAGCAGCATGCCAAGAATCTCCTCAGACCTCCCCCGAGAATAAACATTGGCTGTGTCGAAGAAGTTAATGCCTAGGTCCCACGCCCTCTCGAAGACCTTCTTCGCACCATCATACTCAACCATCCAATCACGCGCATTGCCAAAATTGAGTGTTCCTAGGCAGATTCTAGAAACCTTGACACCCGCCCGGCCAAGGTTGACATACTCCATTTAAAGACACCCCGCCCTTAGGCTATAATGGGATATTTACGGGCTCGACCCTGCCCGTCTCAGTCGACCTATAGATAGCATCAATGATGCTCTGCACGATCACGCCTTCCTCACCGGGTGCGTAGAGTGGCTTCCCAACCTCTATAGACTCGATAAACTTCTTTATCTTGATGTAGGACTGCTCCCGCCAGTCCGGCTTGGTGTGGATAACGGGCGTCATATCAAAGGCCACACCGTTCCTATCCATGTATATTTCCGGAGGGTCGAGCTGAGCCCCACCCTTCGTCCCCCGGAGGTAAACGTTGAAGATGTTCTGCGACTTGATATGGCCGGCCCAGGAAGCCTCAAGCAATAGGAATGAGCCGTCCTCCATAGTCACCACCGCGAATGCGTTATCATCAACCTCAAACTTCTCAGTATCCCAAGCGCCCCACACGTTGGCCTCAGCAGCCTCCCTGTCCCTTCCGAAGAGTGTGTAGGCCCTGCCCAGCACGCTAACAGGCTTCTTAAACCCCTGAAGATACATCGCTAGGTCGAGGGCGTGGACGCCGATATCAATTAGGGCACCGCCACCCTGTAGCTCTCTGTTCAGGAAGACCCCCCAGGTCGGCACCCCTCTCCGCCTCAGATAAACCGCCCTGTTATAGTAAATCCATCCTAAATCACCGCGCTCCACAAATCTCTTAATCAACATCCCGTAGGGATTGAAGCGCTCCTGAAAGCCAACGATCAGTATTCTGCCAGCCTTCCTAGCGGCGCGAACCATAGCGGCCCCATCCTCAGCGCTCGTGGCAATTGGCTTCTCGACTAGGACATGTACGCCGCGCTCAAGGGCCATTATTGTAGGCTCTTTATGAAGAGCGTTAGGTGTGCAGACGCTGACCGCGTCTAAATCTACACTCTTAAGCATCTTCTCATAGTCGGTGAAGTATCGCGGAATGCTGAACTTCTCTGCAACCGTTCTCGCGACCGACTCCACAACATCACAGCATGCCACGACCTTCACATTCTCGAGACGCTGATACCCCGGGATGTGAGCGTTTTGCGCAATACCCCCACAACCTATAATCCCAACTCTGATCTCCCCCAACCCCCTCACCAGGCGCGAATCTAGCCATCTAAATGTTATTAAAAAATTCTTCCAACCTATGTGAACCAAAGAGAGTGTAGCTGCTGTTAATTAGCTTTTGATGGAAAGGTTGATAAACACGTTTAAAGACAATGTATCCGAAGAAATGCTTTCCGGCACACATCTGAGGAGCATCAGACTCAGCATCACAATAGCTCTAACCCTATTGCTGGTTGTGTCAACTATCTTCCTTACTCACATCCCCATGGTAGAGGCCCAAGAAACGGGTCTAAAGAAAGTCTCGCCTAACGACATAAACACTTCCCTAATGGCTCAGCATATAGAGTATCTCAGTAGCCTCGGGAGCCGTGTGACAGGTTATCCCGGACACTACAAGGCCGCACAATATATCGCCGACAGGCTCAGGGAGATGGGCCTAAAAGTGATAATACAGAATTACAGTGTTGTAGTACCGCTTGACGAGGGCTCGTATATCGAACTCGAATCAAGAGGCGAGAAGATTAGGCTCGAAGCATATGCCGTTTGGCCGAACGGGCCCCACACCTCCATGACAAGCAGAGAGGGAGTTAGTGGACACTTAATATATGTAGGGCGTGGAGAGCTGGAGGATTTCGACGGGAAAGATGTTGTCGGAAGCATTGTCCTGATGGATTATACTAGCGGCTCCAACTGGCTAAACGCTGCCAAGCTCGGCGCTCGTGCTGTAGTCTTTATTGAGCCACCATCGGTCCCACATTACTTAGACTCTCTAAAGAAGTTCATCGACGCCCCACTTAACTTTCCCCGGCTCTACGTTACAAGTGATATCGGAGAAAAGCTGAAAGAAGCCGCTGAAAAAGGTGCGAGAGTAACCGTCTTCGTAAGAATGAGATATATCGAGACCACGGCCTATAATGTGATTGGCTCTCTAAATGGCACGAATAGTGCAGACCCGACAACCATGATCTTCACTGCACGGTTTGATAGCTGGTCAGCCGTCCCTGCACTCTCCCCGGGGGCAATGGAAGCCATTCCTCCAGCTTTCCTCCTAGAGCTTGCAAGATATTATTCAGAAAACAAGCCGTACTGGAATGTATGGTTTGTCTTCTTTAGCGGGCATTGGCAGGGGCTAGCCGGTCCGAGGAGCTTCGTCGATAATTTCTACTTCTCTAGGGATGTTGCCGAGGGCAGGTTCAGACCAATCCTAATGATAGGTGTTGGAGACCTAGACCCCTATGGAACGGGGCTCGACCTGCTGAGGGGGAGCGCGCTCAACCTTTACGCAACGACAGGCAACGCGGGAGGAATAACTGTGAGATACTCTTGGATAAGGCGGCAGATATTCACCAGCTATATTCATGATGAAGACTTTGTCGCGAATCTTCAGCGGATGACTGGTATAAAATCCGACTCCTTCGTAAAGGAGTTTTTCACCAACACGATGTACTGGGGCTCTCAGCAGTATCCAAGCATGCTTGATACAGAGCCTGCAGAGCAGACACGAGGCATCGCCTTCACAATCCAGTCCTCTCAGACATCACTGGCCTGGATAGGGACACCCGTCAGCGACCTCTCCCTCGTGGATCTGGAACGCCTTCGGCCCCAGCTCTACACGATAGCCCACATCATAGACTCATTTCTGAATGAGAGAAGCTTGGGGATTAGCTGGCAGAGCGTCTCACCCTCACGCCTATTCATACAGCCTGGAGGCTTTGCAGAATATGCGGGTTTCATAGAGCTGAGGGGGAAGGTTATAACATATAACGCATCGGTTGGATGGTATAGGCCCGTCCCCAAACTCCTAGTCAGGGTCTATGTCGGCTTCACACCTACAGCCTCGGTTGTCTACGGGCCTGGGGGTGGAACAGCAGTGGGAGGTGGCCTCAGCGCAGGCTACTGGCCATTACCATACCCCTTCAACAAGATGATGACTTTCGCCGACGAGAATGGAGTCTTCACAATTAAGGGCCTTGTGCCCTACCCATTCGTCCCTGGCAGCAGATATTTCGTCGAGGCGTGGGGATTCGACGATGAGACTGGGGAGATAATATATGCCCCTGACCTTGGCATCTATGGCGCCAAGTCAATTCCGCCGACAATATCTCCCCTCTCACCCTATGACGAGGTCTCAGTCGTCGTCTTCAGAGCTGTGCCAACCTACATCTTCGACGTCATAGACCTCACCAACTTCAAGCCGGCACTGATGCCTGACCCTCACTTGGCAGGGTGGGCTGCCCCGACGACAGGCGGGCAAGCTGGACTCGGAGGGGGTTGGTATCATACGGCCGGCTCTCAAATAGTCCCCCTCAACTTCCGAATCAGGGGCGACCTCCTCTTCTATGGAGTTTACTTTAACATGTACGAGCCTGTGGGCGTAGTCTTTACACAGCCAGGAGAGGTCTTCATGGTTTTAGGCAGGCTTGGCGGGGCTGGGGTGGCCCTCTCACGTGTGCCATACATCGCCCTTGTAAACTCGACTAAGAGAGAGATGGAGGGTGTCGGCTTTAAGTCAGAACATGAACTGGTAATCTACAACACCGCTTATAGGATTGCACTCGACATGTACAGGATCACCAAGGGCAGATACGATGCCCTGAGCTCTAAGAATGTTAAGACCATCAGCATCGAGCAGAAGCTGGAGCAGGTAGAGAATTACCTACGTCTGGCCGAGGAGGCCTACTCCAATAAAAAGTACTCCCTCTTCCAGTCCTACTCGATGCTGGCATGGGGCTGGGCCTATAGGGCGTACAACGAGGTTATGGGTCTCATAAACGACTCCTCAAACACAAGCCTATTCTTCATAGGCTTAATAGTCTTGAGCAGCGTCTTCGTAGAGCGGCTAGTTATACACTCTGAAGGCAAGAAGAGGCTTCTATCAATAATATCTGTGGGCGCCGTCCTCTTTCTAATCTTCACCGAGGTTCATCCAGCATTCAGCGTTATGAGCACGGCTCTCATGGCAGTCTTCGGCCTCCTCACAATAGTGTTGTACATGGTCGTGCTCTCGGTCTTGGGTAACGAAGTTGAGCGCGTAAGGCGTAGCATATCCTACAGGATGCTTGGCTCTCACGTACTTGAGATAGGCCGGGTTGGGATAATGGCCGTCGCATACAATACCGCTGTAGAGAACATGAGGAGAAGGAGGTTGAGGACTACGCTGATAATCGGTTCAATTATAGGCGTGACGCTCGGGCTCTCTATCTTCACCTCCGTGGCCCCCTCGGTTGATGTCGCATTCCCCTCCCTGCCACAGAGTTCACCGACAGACGGGGTCTCTGTGAGAATTGGCTATGGCATCCCAGTCGGAGGCGTCATGGGTAATGAGGGGCGCGAAGTGCTGAAGGCTTACGAGGCGCAGGGCATGGTTGTGGCACCTAGGGCATGGTACTATCCAGTCTCAATATATCCTGCGGTGGGCCCCATACTCCAGCTCAGCAAAGACCCACTCACAGGAGATTTCTACAACATCCATGCAATACTAGGTCTCACAGACGCTGACCTTAAGAGAACGATTCTGAACCTGGTAAAGAAAGAGAACAACACGGCCATACAGTTGGGAGCCTGCTGCATAATCCAATCAGAAGACAAAAGTAGAATCTTCAGCGGAGAATATGCCTACGAGATACTCGTCCCCAATACATTGGCGGAGACGCTCGGAGTGCAGGTTGGCGACAAGCTCTATGCCATGGGCCTCCCCTTAAAAGTAGTAGGCATCTACTCTGCGGAAGAGGCTGAGAGGCTCTTCGAGATCAGCGGCTTCTCAATGGCGCCTATAAACCCCTACTATGTCGGGTCCATAGCCTTTGGTGCAACAGTACCTGCACAGCAGATCCCACCTCCCCTCTCGTGGGACAGGCTGATTATCGCCCCATACGGACTAGTTACTAGTCTTGGCGGATATACCGCGTCATACAACATCTATCCCGCTGGTGAGTCGTCCGGCGAGAGTATGCGCCAGCTAGCCAGAGACTTGAGCATGGTCACAGACCTCGCAGTTTACGTGGGTGAGGGTGGCTCGACATATAGGGGTTCCCGTGTCACGAGCTTTAAGACTGTTGGATGGGAGATTGTGCCGGCGCTGATAGTAATCGGCGCGCTAAATACCGTAATCAACCTCATGGGTAGTGTGGAGGAGAGGAGGAGGGAGATATCAGTCTACTCCGTGCTAGGCTTGCCGCCTCTAGGTTCTAGCTTCCTCTTCTTCGTAGAGTCTGCCGTCTACGCATCGCTAGGTGCGCTCATCGGATATCTAATCGGATTCATGTTGAACAGGGCTTTCATAGAATTCGGACTCCTGCCGAAGGCCTACACTCTTAACTACGCCTCCATCTTCATAATGCTCTCTCTAGGTATAGTGATATTAGCCGCCATGCTCGCCTCAGTCTACCCATCAAGGATTGCCGCCATGCTGGTTACTCCCTCCCTCGAGAGGAAGTGGAAGCCACCCACAAAGCCCAAGCAGGGAGTATGGCGCCTCCCACTCCCACTAAGCATCGATAACAAGGACGAGGCAGCGGCATTCATGGCCTTCCTATACGAGTACTATGTCGGCGCTGGTGCGCAGAAGCCAAGCTACACCGTGAGAGACATCATGCATCCGATACTGAATAATAGAGGAGAAATGAGGCTGGGGCTGGACGTCTCTTTAGCGCCGTACGAGCAGGGCATAAACCAGCATGTAGAGATCGTGTCCATCTACGAGGAGTCTACAAGGAGATACTCTTTCGAGCTAATCATGACAAAGACCAGTGGGTCTGATGCGATGTGGGCTACTCAGGCCTACTTCTTTGCAGACGACCTTAGGAAGCAGGTTCTTATCTGGAGGGCAATAACCGTCGAGGAGAGGAATAGATACTTAGAGTTCTCGAAAGGACTTATCAAGGAGCAGATAGAGTAAGTGTAGGCTGCCATGTCTTTCTCATCCCTGCTCACACGTCCCATCAGGATAATATACAGCCCGGGAAAGGTGATTTCCGAGATCTCTGAGAAACCGGGTACCGGGGTGGCGATGCTCATCTTCTTCCTCGTTGTAGCATCCAGCATCACTCTAGACATGTTAGTGTCCTTGCCTAGGCTCGAAATAATCAATATTTTTGGGGAAAAGATCCCAACACCCACTGTGGACATAAGGTTTGTCATTGCTCGGCAGATTGCCTACTTCTTTCTAGCCATAGGCGTGTTGTTTGGAGTGCTGTGGATATTCTCATTCTTCCTTAAAAAGAGGAGTGGAAACCTGTTATCCATCCTTTCATCCATACTTAATGGCTTCCTAATACTCTTCATCTTCATTGCCATCGGCTCACTGATCAGCCTCCTTCTCCCACCATCCACAATTATTGTCTATGGCTACGAGGCAAATGGTGTTGGTTTTCGCGACCTATCTGTCACCGGTGTCTATGAGGGCGTCCAAGTTCCGGCGGGTGTTAGGGGGGACATACTGTCCAACGGCTCAGCCATCTATGCTCCTTTGGCGCGAGCCTCGGTTCTGAAGGCGGAAGTCCTAGACTCCTCGGGGTTGAGGATAAACCTCACGGGTTTGAGCGATGCTGAAAAAAGGAAGGCCCTTGAGAGAAGCCACCAGAGGATAACTATTGAGGGGCTGATGCTCAGTGAGGCGGTGGTTAATGGTGTGGATAGAATAGCTGTACCCTTCAATATCTCCCAGGTCACTCCGCTATATTTGAACTGGAGCTCCGCCGAGGTTGAGACCTACAGATATATTGATGCGACGATAATGGGGCTGTCAGAGATGTCAAGCGACGAGGTCACCCTGACATATGTTAGAAGGGCTCTCTCCCCTGTGGCTTGGCTCTGGATTTCGGGCCTCGGGGCATATGCGCTCAATATGGTTTATGGGCTGGGGAGGCTTAGATCTGGCGCCGCGTGGGCCGTTGCCTTCGCGCTTATGACCCTGATGGGCCTTGTCTAGCACACCGGATGTAGCTAATCAGACGCTCATCGGCTGGCGTGGCATAGAGTTTCTCGCACCTGAAACCCTAAGGCTCGCCGCGGAGAGGATAGGGCCGCACAGCTCCTACTCAATATTCTCTGACAAAGGTTATCCCAGAGTGGAGATCATAGTTGACAGGTCCAAGAACTATGATGCTATCGGGCTCCTCCAGTGGGTTGAGAGGCTCGTCAAGAGTAGACAGGCGGAGAAGTGGACAGATATCAAAAAGTATGAGGCAGAGGTATTCGGGCATAGGGCCTTAAGGATTACTGGCCGTGTGGAGGATGGTCGTTTTATAGCCTATGCGTGGTCCTGCGCTGGTGTGTTGAAATTCTTCAAGCTGAACCTTCACCAAGAGGATGAAGAATGGGCAGACATCTTCAGAAGTCTTAAATGCCACCGGAGTGATGGCACGATGCTCCTAAGCCTCTACGAGTTCCAAATACTCGCACCCTCCACACTCTGGATAAGCGCCATCAACTCTACCACAGGTACGTTCTCCCTAGTCCTAGAAGATGAGAATACTGTGGTGGTGATAGAAAGGGCAGGGCCCGCCGCCGCCCTCGGACTCGAGATGACACAGTGGCTTAGGAAATTCCACTCGAAGCGTCTCGAAAAGTATAAGGTATTCATAGGCCGTGAGCAGCGCGCCGTTCGGGAGGACGGCGGACACCAAGCTATAACCTACCCCATCCACCCAAAGGGGCTCGCTGTTAGGAGGAAAACAATAGGCCTAGCCGAGACTTGGCTTTGCAACGTGAACGACAGGTTCTGGGCCCTCTCAGCAATCAGCTACGCCAAGAAAACAGCCTCAACACAACTGCCCAAAATTAGAATAGACTGCCACGCTAAGGCTCTCTAACACCCCCTCGACGAGCAAAGACTAAAAATAAAGGATGCTGAATCAGGTCTGATGCGGAATGGGGCCGTGGTCTAGCGGTATGACGCCGCCCTGACACGGCAAAGGTAGTCGGGGGAGGCGGCGGAGGTCGCCGGTTCGAATCCGGCCGGCCCCAGATTTTTCATTATTGTAAGAAGTTAGTGGTGGGGAGAGGATTGGGGGAGTGTTTGGTTGGGTGGCGTGTCTAGTAGTCCGCGTCTCTTGAGGTGTTCTTGGAGTAGTTGCTGTTTTCTTAGAGTCGTGAATCCTATGAGCCGGTAGAATCTCAACCTATCCTTCGCTTTAACATAGATGAGGTATACGTCCTTTCTCTTTCTGTATGTCTTTCCCAGTTTTTTATCGAGGAAGGGGGCTCCCCTCCTAGTATTGATTCTAGGCCCTGATGTCTCGATGCCTAGAGATTCAGAAGCCTCTGGACATATTCGAGAAGCCTGATATCCGTATTGAGGCAGCAAGTCACTCCCTTATTTTTATCTACATATCCTTCACTGTCGAAGAACCCCCTCAGAAAGCTCCTCATACAGTCTTTTCGCAGTATCCTACGAATGGTTTTACCCTCTTGATGTCTATGGGCTTTTGTAAAAGCTGATATAGTGTCTTTGATAGGACACGCACCTGAAACTTTCCGCCCACTACTGGTATTGGCTTCGGCGACCCTCTCCCGAGGACTCTACCCTAGCATCTCGAGAACTCCTCTATGAACCCCCTATCCTTTGCCTTTGCCCGAATATATTCTCCAATGTAGATCCTTTTCACATGCGGGGTCAGGTTAGGCTTGACTCTTTTTCTGAGGGTTCGGGGGCGGAGCGCGTTGAGGAAGCTGTTTCCGGACTCGATTCAAACAACAACAAACGCCCTTCGAGCGTTTGTTGTTTTCATGCCGATATAGGCGGTAACGGTCATTGGAAAATGTCGAAATTGATACCCTCACCACTTAAAAATCTGGTGCTGTTCTATTCCATGGCTTTTACCTTTGGTACGGAGATGTAGAGGGATTGTTGCGACTAAAAGTATGAAGGTGATGAAGTTTCCCCATCCGCCTATTGTGAGTGTGGTTGGGTTGAGGGTTGTCGCGCCGTGGCTTCTGAGGATTAGTGAGGCTGTCAAGAGGATTGTTGGTATGTAGAGTGTCTTTGAGTAGGCGAGCGTGGCTATGCCTAGTAGGGATGGGAGTATTATGGGGGCGTGGGCCAGTATCGCGTGTCCTATAAAGCCTAGATAGAAGCCGTGGACCCTGACTTGGTATGGTATGAAGGCCGTGTAGGATAGGAGGTTGAGGACGCCGGTCGCGGCCAGCCACACATATGCCAGCATCATGTTGACCGCAGAGTATCTCTGGAACCCGCCATATCTTCGCCCTACCTTGACGATCTGGTCTCTGACTATTAGCCAGAGTCCTAGAAATAGTTGCGGCAGACCAAACAGGTATTGTACAGGTTGATATAGGAAGCCTGCGAGCGCGAAGGCCGCTGTAAATAGGGAGACAATAAGTACTGGTCTTGCACCGGCGAACTGTGCCGCCTGCCGCCTCCCCCAGGGCCTCTGAATGGTTGTGGAGCGCTCAATCCTCTCGCCCGTAACAACGAGGAGAGGAAATGTAAAGAGCAGTGGTAGGACTCTGAATAGCGAGGAGCCTGCTGACATGAGCATGGTTGCAACTGTCAGCGAAGAGAATCCAACCAGAATCGCTGAGAGTCCCGGGGACTTGGTCCTCAAGAATAATTGGGCAATGGTTATTGTGCTGAATAGGGCGCCCACCGCTGCCACACTTACCTGGGCCTCCCACTGTAGGGGCAGGACAGCTTGGAGAACATAGAGTAGGAATAGCAGTGGTCCGGCTAAGGAGTAGGGCTTAGCGGTGGCTGACACCCTCTCTATAGAGAGAAGCGCGCCGAGAACAGCGATTGCCATAATCTGGCCGTGATAGTTGGATAGTTGGATGGGGGTTGAGACCAGTCCGAGCCTCCCCAGACCTCCTACCAGTCCAGCTATAGCTGAGAATAGGATCAGCGGCAGGAGATATCTAGACATAGGCCTCATGGACTATATTGCCTCAGGTGAAGTATCGCGCCCTGACCCTTGAGCTGATGAAGTCTATCGCGAGTACGAATGCTAGCAGTACCAGTATTGTGGTTAGTAGGCCGCTGTATCTCAGCGACTGGACTAGAGCCAGTATTAGGTATCCAACCCCGCCTGCGCCTACTAGGCCAACAATGGTTGAGGCCCGGACATTGTATTCGAAGATGAAGAGTAGCTGGCTTAGGATGTAGTTTGCTGATTCGGGGAGGATTGCGAACCTGAGCTGCTGGAGCCTCGAGGCCCCAACCCCCCTAACAGCCTCCAAGACTTCGCTACTCACAGAGTCGAAGGCTTCGTAGAAGAGTTTTCCCAAGTAGCCCGTAGTGTAGAACGTGATGGCCAGCACTCCAGCGAAGGGTCCAAAGCCGGCAATGACGACGAAAATCAGGGCCCATAGTATCGCAGGTATAGTCCTTATCAGGGCGAGTATTGTGCGGAAGAGGGCCATAATTGGCGGTGGTGCTAGGAGCCTCGCACTGAAGACCGCAAGGATCAGGGCTAGCGCGCCACCCATCAGCGTCCCTGCGAAAGCCATGACGATAGTCTCGTAGACGGCGGAGAGGATTTGTGGGAGTATCGTGGTGTCTGGTGGAAGCATGCCGGCCAAGAATGGACCGATGTTCTGTATCTTCGCGACGCGGTTGGGGTCGAAAAACCCTGTCTGCCACAACGAGAAAAAGAATAACACAAGTATGACTATTCGCCACTTAGCTCGGACTTTCAAGAAAAGGCCTCACCTCATAGCTGCGATTAGATCCGACTCGGAGACGCTTCGCCCGTCTTTACAGAGCTTGAATTCGCCAGCCTTTAACACCAGCACTTTGTCTGCGTACCTAGAGGCGAGATGAATGTCGTGGCTTGTGATGACTGTGGCTATTCCCCTCTCGTCAGCGAGTCTGCGGAAAACGTTTAGGACCTCGAGGGCCGTCAGTGGGTCAAGCTGGCTCACAAACTCGTCCGCCAGAATGATCTGCGGATTCTGCATGAGGGCCCTCGCAATAGCTACCCGCTGCTTCTGGCCACCGCTCAGTTGTGAGACTTTTTGATACTTAAACTGGGCGAGACCCATCATCTCTAATATCTCCTCAGCCCTCTCAACCTCCTCCTTGGGGAACTGTCCTAAGATGGAGTGGAGTGTGGGGACCCTGGAGAGAGCGCCTACCAAGACGTTGTCAAACACGGAGATGTTGGAAACTATGCCGAATCCCTGTGGAATGTATCCTATGACGCTATATGCCCCCTTGGCTGTGTCGGGTGAGGTTGTTGGCCGTCCCATAAAGAGTATCTCACCCCATGATGGTTTGAGTATGCCTTTCAGTATTTTTAGGAGTGTTGTCTTACCCGCACCGCTCCTTCCGAACACCATGTATATTTTACCGGGCTCAATAGATAGTGAAATGTCTTTGAGCGTATAGTTTCTAGAATCGTATGTGAACCATATATTCTTGGCTTCTAAGATGCTGGTCAAGTATACTGTAACCCCGTCTCCTCAATGTATTTCTGGAGGGAGCCGAGGTGGTCGCTGGCGGTCTTGGGCTCAAATCCTATAAACAATGCAGAGACTAGACGTTTCATCAAAGCCCTGTACTCGGGCTTTGAAAGCTCTAAGAATGCATCTTTTATCTTTTGCTTGAGGTCGTCGGGCAGGTCCTGTGAGACTACTACACCGTGTGAGGGCAGGGGGCCTTGGGTCTCCAAGACCCTGCTCTCGCCCATGGCCTTGGTATAGAGCTCGTAGGACACGTCACCAGCCATCACGGTCACGTCAACCTGTCCTGCTCGGAGCGCCTCCCAGCACTGCCCATACCCTCCCCCGAAGATGACTTCGCCGAAGAATTCGCGCGGATCTACAGGCTCTCCGCCCCTGCGGCTAACGAGGCCGAGCTCAATTAGTCTCGCCATCGGTGCTAGGTAGCCGGAGGAGGATATGGGGCTGGGGAAGCAGGCGCGTCTCCCCTTTAGCTCCTCGAGAGACTTGTATGGGCTATCCTTGAGCACAATCCAGTACGAGTAGTAGTAGGTCGCGTTGACTTTTTGATCCCCCATCGCTACTGTCCTGACCTCAGCGAGGAGGAGCTCGGCGCCGGCGTTCTTGACGGCCAGGTATGCTGGCCAAGACCCCATAAGGGCTACGTGGACATTTTTGAACCTCAGCCCCTCTATGACTCCTGCATAGTCGGTCGGAACATACACTTCTACCTGGACACCCAGCCTCTTCTCGAGAAACTCCTTAAGACTCTTGGACGATTCGGCTATATCGAGTGGGTTCTGCGTCGGCTGTATAGCCAATATTATCTTAGAGATTCCCGGCCTCGGTGTGAGGGTTTGGAGGCTGAAAACAGCGGCCGCGCTGATTATTGCCGCCGCTACAATGGATAGGGCGAGTATCTTCCTTTTCTCCATCGCATCGCTTCTGATAACGCCGTTATATTTAACTTTACGCCTTTAACAATGATTTCACACCATAAAAGACAAAATTTCAACCACCAGTATAAATTCGGCGTAACATGACCAACAAGTGCTTGAGAATATCCGGCTGGCTCCTCCTCGCAGCGCTCCTAGCGCTCCTGGTAATAGCCTTCACCTCGTACCAGGGCGCTAGCGTGTCTTTCAGCAGCCTCTCAGCCACAATGCCCGGGGCCGCTCCTGTCTACGAGTTGACTGTCAAAGTCCGAGTCGTGGGGGTTGACGGTGTGGCTAGGCCTGATCCTGGAGCTCTTGTAACTGTGGGCTTACGCTCCACCCGTACTGACACTGATGGTGTAGCTCGTCTAAAGGTCACGCCGGGGAGATACAGCGCGTTTGTGAAGAGCAGTGACTCAAGGCTTCTCCCACTCACACTGGAGCTCGCGGTCGAGGGGAATACATCCCTGAATGTCCAGTTCAGGCTTGCAAGGCTGTATCCTGACAGTATTGAACTGGAATCAAGATCAGGCTCGACTGTGATTAGAATGAATTTGACCGCACCTGAGGGCGGTAGGCTCTTCATCTCCTACCCACAAATAACCGGGTTGACGCCCAGCGGCTCATCCGTAAGGATGGCGAGGGGGCCGGATGGCTTCAGCAACTTCTTCCAGAGAATAAGCCCCGGTCCTTTGGTGCTTGACTTGAGTGTTGAGAAAGAAATTGCGGCTATCGATGTCAATTCAACCTTTGTACCCCTTCAAATAATAGACTGGCAGATCAGCGCCTAAACGCGTCTATCGCGGCCTTGGCCATCGAGGCCAAGAGATTATACGGGTCCTTTGCCTTGACGTAGGCGGATGCTAGGAGGACTCCCTCTGTCCCGAGCTCGATGGCCCTCGCTACGTCGTCTGCCGACGATATCCCTGCGCCGCAGAGAATTATTACCTCACTGTTAACTCGCCTAACCAGCTCGACGGTCTTGGTCACCACCTCTGGCTTGGCTTTGGAGACGGGGATGCCTGTCCCTATAAGCTCCGGAGGCTCCACAGCGAGCATGTCCGGCGCCAGTGCTGAGCCTGCCGCAGATGTCTCAGGCGTGTCAGTGCACAGCACAGAAAGTAGGTCTAGCCTCTTTAGCGCCGCTATACACGCGCCTATATCCGCGAGTGTAAGCCGTCTCTCAGAGTGGTTCACTAGGCTTCCCACAGCCCCGCTAGCCTTTACCGCCTCTGCCGTCACGTGCCCGGTCCAGCTTCCAGGCTCGCGCGCATCTATGTGCTGTGCCAGAACCGGTATGTTGACGCTGCCAGCCACCCTGTAGATATCGGTATGCTGCACTGAGACCATAATGTTGACGCCCTGCTCCTGTCTAACCCGCTCAGCAATCCTCGCAAGGCTCAGTGCTCCCTCACCCGTGGCCTCTTTATACGTCTTGAAATTCAGTACGATGACAGGCCTAGACTTTAGAGGCTGCACATGTGAAAAATCCCCCACCTCATCATAAACCTATGCGTCCAAGATATTACAAGTGCCTCCGCCCCTCTAGGCTGTTGAGTAAAGACATATTTTTGGGTGGGGGCCGAAGAATTTTTCGAATGACGGTCAACGTGGTTGATGTCTCGAGGAGCCCCCATGCTTGTTTAAGACCTGTGCCCTTAGACTGTGTCGATATAGTTGGTGGGTTCTGGGGGAGATGGGTTGGCGAGACTGCTAGAGAGGCGATCTGGCACCAGTATAGAATGCTGGAGGAGAGTGACAGGCTTAAGAGGTTCAGGTGGGCGGCGGGGCGGTCCCATGAAAGGCCTCTCCGCTCACTCTTCGTTTTTGACGACTCCGACGTTTACAAGTGGTTAGAGGCTTGCGGCTACTACCTCGCCAAGAAGAGGGAGGATGAGCTGAAGAGAATTGTCGATAACGTTGTAGACGATATTGTCGCAGCACAGGAGGAGGATGGCTACCTCTTCACCGAGCACCACGGAGCACCAGAGCGTCGCTGGAAGAATCTAACATTTGACCACGAGCTCTACTGTGCAGGCCACCTGATCCAGGGGGCAATAGCTCTCCACAGATCTGCCGGTGAGGAGAAGCTCTTCCGGGCCGCCGTCATGCTTGCCAACTTGATATCCGAGACCTTCAACCCGGAGGGGGTAAGAGGGGTTTGCGGACACCCAGAGATAGAGATGGCCCTAATAGAGCTCTACAGAGAGACGGGCGACAAGAGATACCTTGACACAGCAGGGTTCTTCATAGACGAGAGGGGGAGAGACAGTCTGAGACCTGCGCCCGAGGACCGGTTAAGCAACGCCCTCTACAGGATATTTGGGGGAGCGTCGTATTTTGTGGACCACGCCCCCGTCCGCGAGCTCAGCGAGATTGTCGGCCACGCGGTGAGGGCGCTCTACCTAAACTGTGGAGTCACCGACCTCTACATGGAGACGGGCGAGAGGGCTCTCTTAGATGCGATGGAGCGGCTCTGGCACAGCTTCGTCGAGAGAAAAATGTATGTCACGGGCGCGGCCGGGTCCAGGTACATTTCGGAGGCATTTGGCGATGACTACGAGCTCCCGAATGAGAGGGCCTATGCTGAGACATGCGCCTCGATAGCGAGCTTCATGTGGAACTGGCGGATGCTTCTCGCGAAAGGTGAGGCTAGGTTCGCCGACATAATGGAGCTGACCCTCTACAACTCTATTCTCTCCGGAATCTCTCTCGACGGCACCAAGTACTTTTACATGAACCCCTTGGCCTCGAGTGGCGGATACTCTAGGTCGCCTTGGTTCCAGTGTGCTTGCTGCCCTCCAAACGTTGCGAGGCTTCTTACCTCACTTCCAGGCTACTTCTATTCAACCTCTGAGAAGGGTCTCTGGGTGCATCTATATGGCTCGAGCAAAGCAACGGTGAAGCTTAACGGTGTGGAGGTGGTGTTCAGGCAGGAAACAAACTATCCTTGGAGGGGCGAGGTTAAGATGACGGTGGAGAGTGAAGCGCCTGAAACCTTCTCAATCCTCCTCAGAGTGCCGGGCTGGTGTGATGAGCCGCGTGTAAGAATGGATGGCCGGATCTATAGGCCGAGGCCCTCGACATATCTAGAGCTCAGGAGGAAGTGGAGCGGTAAGACCACAGTCAAGGCCAGCTTCCCGATGAAGATTAGAAAGGTTGCCTCACACCCCTACGTGAGGAATAATGTGGGGCAAGTAGCACTGGCGCGTGGCCCCATCATCTACTGTCTTGAGAGTGTTGACAATAGGGTGGACCCGAGGCAGGTGGTGTTGGAGAGTGGAACAGTCTTCCGGGAGAAGTTTCAGAGAGAGTTGCTCGGTGGAGTAACCACGCTCTCCTTTGGTGCATGGGTGGTAGACTCTGCAGGATGGTCTGAGCGGCTCTACAGAGGCGTCGAAGCCCCTATGCTGGGGAGGAGAAAGGCTAGGGTGAGCGCTATCCCCTACTATGCGTGGGCGAATAGGGGTGACTCGGTTATGACCGTCTGGCTGCCCCTCATAGACTACTGGAAGAAGCGGGCAACACCTAAGAGACCTAGGGGATAGTCAGACCCCAACCGGCCGGTAGTCGTAGATGTAGTCGTGCAGGTCAAGGTATCTCTTATCGAGCAGGCCCCGCCTCACCTCCTCAACTACTTCGCTTCTAGACGGGGCAAAGACCGCCTCGAGTAGGCTCCTACCCTCCTCTCTACTCATGCTGGCTATGACGAATAGGAGTCTGGCGCTGTGCTGTATGTAGCGGGGCGATGTGAGCTGTCTCTTGAGAACCTCCATTATAATGGGCGCCTTAGACCTGTCGAAGCGTGGTGCGTTGAGCTCGATTTCTCTCTGAACCGTGCCGGGGTTTGTGTTGAGTATCGCGGCAGCCTCCTTCGAAGCCTCTTCCAGTGAGAGGTCTCTGAATGGCCCAGCCCCATAGGCCCGCCTGATAACCGGAAGCAGCCTCTCCACAAACTCTCTACGCACCGCTCCCACCCCAAGCACTCCCGACACTATCCTGGTGGCGGCCAGCCTGTCTTGCTCCTCATAGAAGGCTTCAACCCACTCGTTGTGAAGCTCCCATAGACTGTTGAAGAGCTCCACAGAGAAGTTCGTCCCCGCCTCTACCCTAATCCTATCAACCGCGGGGACGACCCCTATCTCGGTGAGGCTAGGACCCCTGAGATGCCCCGGCTTAGTAATTTTTGCGCGGTGGCGTATCAGGGTCCAGAGCCAGGAGACGAAGATCCTATAGGTTGCGAGGTCGTTCATGAATCTCTGCCTGAGCTCGTAGTCGTCGATTGCTGCTGCGAGGTTTCCGTTAAGGACTTGGAAGCCGTAGTTGGCGGCCATGTAGAAGGCGTGCTGGATGTGCTCGACTGTTATGTCGCCGCTTGGAGGGTCGTATAGGCCGTGCCACAGGTCCTTGTCTCCCCAGATGCGGCTTGAGAAGAGTTTCTCAGGCGTCTCAACCTCCTCTCTGGGAATGACCCAGGGCGTAATCCTGCCCTCGGAGTCTAGCAGCCCGAGCGTCTGAAACCTCTTCCTCTCAACATCGGTCAACCCGCTGTCCACTGTAGGCAGAACCATCCCTTCAACATCCTCAAGCCTGACTTCAGCGTCTATTATCCGCTGAAGTCTAGACACATCTGCTCGGAGAGGCTCGTTGCCCGCGGCGACGTAGGACTCCTCCTTAGTAGCTACCCAGCTCTGCCTAAACATGTCATAGAGTCTCCCCCTGACCTTGCCTGAAAGAATGTCTTCGAGTGTGACTTTGCGGACCTCTACCAGCGGCTCCTCCGGGACAAATATCAGACCGAGCAAGCGTTCACGGAGTTTGTCCAGCTTTATGTCTCTTAGGGCTTTGAGGTTGTATTTGTTGCGCCGGTAGGGGTCTGTGGCCGGGTAGAGCATTACTGCCGCCATCCCGCCCACGGGAGCCGAATCGGCCTCACCATTCTTCAGACCAGCCATCAGCATCATTAGAGCATTATATTTCTGGTATACTATCATGTTCGGTGAGCTCATCGTAATGTTCTGCGGGTCTGGGAAGACTCTCTCATCCCTCCACATCTCTATCAGGCTGCCGAGATAGTCCCACCTACCGTTGCTGGATTTGATGAGTCTCTCCCTCCAGACCCAGAGGATTGCGGGGAGGTAGCGGCCTGCCTGCCCCTCCTCATAGAGCATTGCGATCTTGATAGTTCCATGCCGGACGCCTATGGCCTCCTCAATCATCCTTAGAATCCTCTCCACTACAAGAGCCTCCCTAGGCGTCTGAATCTTGGGGATGTAGAAGTAGACCCCGGAGCCCACCCTCCTAAGAGACTCGTAGTTGTTCAGAGCGTATATTACCGCCGAGGTGATGATGGAAGGTATCGGCTTCCCGTCCAAGAGGACGTCAAAGTCCAGCAGGTGTATTCCCGGCAGTCTGTGGAAGACTGTCGGCCACCTGTGCCGCGGCTTCTCCACCCTGTACACCTTACCCCGCTCAATATACTCGCTGGGCAGCTCTCCGGCGAGAACCCTCCTAACAATCCTCCTAGCCTCCCAGACAGCCGCACACCTATCCCTTGAGCCGTAGGGAATATACATGGCCGGCGAAGCATCCTCCTCATCCTCGAAGGCCACCGCGACGTCGGAGTTGATCTGGTTTATCGCCCTGCTAAGCGGATACCAAGGCCCCGTAATCTCAAGGCCAGGGTTCATGAGAGGGTGGGCATCATTGGGGATTGGGACGCTCTGGTTGAGCCTCCACCTCAGAGGCATATCTCGGCCTAGGAAGTTGTCAATCATCCCCTGGACTATTTCTCGGAATGTTCGCTTGTTCCCGTCAGCGTCTGTGAACACCTCATCCCAGCCGGGGAATGCGCCCTTCACCGAGAGGGGGCGATTGTCCTCAAGCCACTTTCGCCTCTCCTCAAGAACCTTGTCAATCTCAGGCCCAATCTCGAGTGCGATCTTCTCGATCAATCCCTCCACAGACACTCTCCGCCCATTAGCCTCCTTTACACCGAAGAGCTCGGGGTAATCTTCTAAAACCCTGATGAGCAGGCGCATATCGAATATCCGTGTTCTGAAGCGTTTAAAGATTTAGCTGCAGGATGGTAACGCTCATATATCGAGGCATTTTAGCCATGATGGTTATATGCGAATAAACGGGAAGGTGGCTCTCTTCATCGAGAGGTTTAGGGAGCAGGGGGGAGTGGTAGAGCTTGTGCAGAGCTGGGACGAGGCCTTGGGCCTCATCGAGAGGGAGGCTAGAGCCGCTGCCGGCTCAATAGCTATAGCCACATGCGAGATAGAGCTTCTCGAAAGCATCAGGGACAGATTAAAAGGCGTATCTAGGCTTGTGGGTCCTCGCGCCTCACCCGCCGAGATTGCCAGCTGCAGCCTAGGCGTATCCTTTCCAGTGGCTGGAATAGCTGAGACAGGCTCAATACTAGAGATCTGCTACGACGACTCTGACAGGCTTGTATCAACACTGCCCCCAACTCACATCGCCTATCTAGAGTCTTCCAAAGTACTGGAAGGGCTGCTGCAGGCCGCTCCACTCATAAGACAGGCATCACGGCAGAACGCTTTCTCAGCAACTCTGATATCCGGGCCGAGCAGGACCGCCGACATCGAGCTAAGACAGGTCATAGGCGTCCATGGGCCACACACAGTCAAAGTCCTACTCAAGGTGTAGGCCGAGTTGACAATATACAGTGCTCTGGAGGAGAGGGTGAGGAAGAGGCTGAGCCAAGGGCCGGTAAGAGGCCTGTACTCCGCGATGCTCAGAGGCCTTAGGGGTAGAGAGAAGGCCATAGCTGAAATGGGTGACTACAAGGCCTTCAGGAGCGAGGCGAGAATGATAAAGGAGAGAAGCATCGAGAGGCTCTTTGAGCTGGCGGACATCTTTGCCAGAAATGCTGAGATGAGGGGGGTGAGGGTGTATTTCGCCCGCGACGGAGAGGAGGCGGTCAAGATAATAGTGGGGATAGCGAGAGGTGCCCGGTCGAGACTAGTAGCCAAGTCGAAATCTCTGACCAGTGAGGAGATTCTACTCAACGAGGGGCTCGAGGCCCAAGGCCTCAACGTTGTCGAGACAGACTTGGGTGAGAGGATAATACAGCTGGCCCGCGAGAGGCCAAGCCACCTAGTCTTCCCGGCGATACACAAGACCATCGAGGATGTGAGTATGCTATTCTCAGGGGAGGCTAAAAGAGAGGTAAGCAGCGACATACGAGAGATCATGAACTATATCCGCCAGAAACTCCGCGAGGTCTTCCTCACAGCCGATATAGGTCTCAACGGAGCCAATGTGGCTATAGCCGAGATGGGTGCGGTTGTCCTAGAAACTAACGAGGGAAACGGTAGGCTAACCGCCAGCCTCCCACAAGCACAGGTAGTCCTAGTCGGAATAGAGAAGATTGTCGAGACTGTCGAGGAAGCCCTTATACTTGCTAGAGCCCACGCCGTCGCTGCAACGGGACAGAGGCTCACGACATATGTCTCCATTATGTCGGGAAGGTCGCCAATGGCCGGCGACAGATCCCGCGAGATGCACATAGTACTCTTGGACAACGGAAGAAGCAGGATGCTAAGTGACGATGTCTTCAGAGAGGCTCTATACTGCATTCGGTGCGGCGCCTGCATGAACGTCTGCGCCCCCTATAGCGTCACAGGCGGACACATCTTCGGACACATATATCCGGGGCCAATCGGCATACCTTGGACCGCCAACATCCACGGGCTTGACGAGGCATCCTTCGCCCACCTCTGCATATCATGCGGACTCTGCAAAGAGGTCTGCCCCATCTCTATCAACATACCACTCATGATCTCTAGGGTCAAGAACCTACTAGCGACTAGGCATGGCCACCCCAAGGCTGACAGGTCGATGATGAGGTACGAGACCCTTGGCAGGCTCGCATCCCAGCTAGCCCCAGTCAGCAACTGGGTCTTGAAAGCCCGCTTCTCGCGATACCTTCTTGAAAAACTGGTGGGCCTCGACCGCACAGTACCGCTCCCAGAGTTTAGGAGGGAGACGTTTGCCAAGAGGTTCCACCGCGTCAGGGTGGAGATCCCGACCCCGCGGACTAGGGTTGCCCTCTTCCTAGACTTCTTCCCCAACTACTGTAGGCCTGAGATTGCTGAGAGCCTTGTAGCAGCTCTACAGCTCGCCGGGGTAAGGGTTGAGCTGCCGCCCCAGCTTACCTCTGGATACCCGCTGATAGCCTACGGGGACTGGGAAGGAGCCAAGAAGTATGCTGCTAGGAATGTGGAGCTGCTCTCAGGCTACGTCGAGCAGGGGTATAGTGTTGTCTCAATCGAGCCCACGGCGACATACACTCTGAAAAACATATATCCGCACCTGCTGAAGGGTGATAAGAGGGCCGAGCTGCTCGCAAAAAACACTGTAGAGGCCCTCCAAGTCCTAAGGGAATTGGTAAGCGAGGGTTTGTTGGCGGTGAAGGCCCGCTATGAGAAGCGCTACGGTATCCATGTGCCATGTCACCAGAGACCACTCTCGGGGGTTGAGAATGTTTTGGCCCTAATCCGTGCTGCAGGTCTGGAGGCAGAGGTCATAGAGGACGGCATGTGCTGCGGTATGGCTGGGACGTTTGGAATGAAGCACGGCCCAATCGGAAGGGGGCTCTCCAAAGCCATGGGTTCTAGGCTCTTCGAACTCTTCACCTCAAGCGGAGTAAACGCGATCGTCACAGAGAGCAGCGTCTGCGCAATCCACTTGGCGGAAGGCACACGCATGAAAGTACTCCACCCGCTCGACATACTATACTTTGAGAAACCAAACTAAAAAAGATGTGGATGAGGTCGCCTGCTATGCTTTACCAAACCACGCCTTTACATGCGGCCTAGTCAAATAGTATAGTATCAGTCCATTTATTATTATGCCTATGACGCTTGAAGGGTTACCAATTATGGAGACCAGCCCAATTATTATCCCGATTATCGAGAATATTATTCCAAGAATCCATGCCCATCCCTTTCCTGTCCAGAAACCGTAGGCAAGTACGAATCCTACCAGGGCTAAGATTAGAAGCAGCCCGCCGAAAGCAACCCCAGCCGCCGCGAGTAAGCCGCCCATAGCCTCAAACTCTGTCTCCACTCCTACCAATGCACCGAGGGCGAAGAAAGCCATGGCACCAATCAGAGACAATATCGCACCTATTATCTCCAGAATCGCTAGAACTGTTACACCTGTAGGCCTAGTTCTTACCGACACGGCTCTTTATAATTAGGCCTGACTATATACTTTTTCATTCCCGAGAAAACCCACCACAAACTTCAACACCTCTTCGTTATAGGTCGACTGGGCTTCTTGAGGGTATAAATGCCGGGGTTCTGAGCTGGTATGTAGGATGAGCGATTATGAAGCGCTTTTGAGGCGTGTTTTAAGCCTCGTGGGGGAGGAGAGGCGTGAAGAGATAGAGGTGGAGGTTGAGAGAAGGGTTGCTGAGGATCCGAGGCTGACTCGTCTCGGAGCCCTCTATATTGTGGCCGGCGAGCTTGGACTTTTTGAGGGGCTTAAGCAGGGGTCTTCTACTGTTGCCTTGTCTAAGCTTGTGGGGGGTCTAGGGTCGGTGAACATTGAAGCCAGAGTGATAGGGCTCTCTAAGCCGAGGCGCGAGCCCCCGGTCGTTTATCTCAGACTTGGAGACGACTCGGGTGTCATCGACGCTGTTGCTTGGGGGGATGCGATAGGCAGACTTGAGTCAGTTGGCGTGGCTATTGGTAAGAGCATCCTGGTTAAAGGGGCTTATACTCGGGAGCGCCCCGACGGCGCGGTTGAAGTGCATCTCGGTGAGCATGCCGAGATATCCGAGGCAGGGCCGGGCCTTCCCTCCCTTGAGCGGTTCTTCGTCGAGTTGCCCGAGGTTTTTGAGGTTCGTGGGGCTGTGGACTTCAAGGCAGTTATTCTCGGGTTCGCCGAGGCGAGGAGTGTCTCTGTGAAGGGTGAGGATGTGGGTGTTAGGGACTTACTCGTAGGCTGGCGTGGTGTCAAGGCTGAGCTAAGCCTGTGGAGAGAGCATATAGGCATGATAAGCGAGTCCGATATCGGTAAGATAGCATATGTGGCAGGGGCCAAGTGGTCTCCTAGAGGCACACTATCAACAACTTCGCGCTCCAGCATACTAATCCAACAGCCACTCGAGCAGGAGCCAATACTCATCAAGATCGACCGAAGGCTCCCACAACAGGGAATGCTATTAGGCATAACGCGAGACGGCGTGGAGAGGGTGTATTCGGAGAGTATCAAGCCCGGCCAACTAATATCTGTTAAGAAGATGCATTATAGACGTGTTGGGAAGGGCTGGGCGGTCATCCCCCTGGAATATGAGCCGGCCGAGGCGGAGGCTGAGCCGCGGCCAAGTTTGCAGAGCATAGGCGACCTACGCGTTGGAATGATCAACGCCTCTGTTAAGGGCGAGGTGGTTTCAAAATCACCCGCCACCCGCTTGATTACCAAGAAGGGTGAGACCGACTTCTCGAGCTTCTGGCTCAGAGATGCGTCCGGATCAATATTCTGCAAGGCGTGGGGTGAGGCTGTGAAGATGTTAGAAGAGGTAGGGGAGGGTGACAGAGTGGCTCTACTCTTTGTCAGAGTTGTAAGGAATCCCTGGGGCGAGCGGGAAATCTATATCGGAGAGGAATCCCTCGTAGCCCCTTCAGGCGAGCCTGTCTGAACGCCTTGAGCCCGAGGTGTCGTCGGGCTGGCCGTCCCAGAGCCTGCCAGCCTCTGCTGGAGGGCTCTTAATGTGGGTCCAATAATTATTCCTCTGCCTCTAACTATCTCGAAGGTGTAGATCGAGTGATCCGCTGGAGACCATCGCATCTTCCTTACTAGCAGTGTCCGCACTAGGCGTCCATCTAGGTTGACTAGGCCGAGGACGATTACGCCCGAGGAGAGGTACTCCTCGTACCCAAACCTGCTGAGCTGTGTGGAGCCGGAGGGGATGTCGCAGGTCAGAATGGTTGTCGCCCCTATCTTCTCCTCCAAGTAGACTATGATTTCGCGGATGTATTCTCGGACCGCGTACTCGTCGGCCGCGCCGAAGGCCATTGCGGAGATGGGGTCGAGGACTATCCGCGAGACCTCTCCTCCCCGCGTCATCTTGATTATGGTGTCGATATACGCCCGGCTGTCCTTCCTATAACGGCCCAAGTCCTCCGAGTAGATACGTATCTCGAATGGGAAGAACCTGCCCTCCTTATATGGGGTCCAGAAGTCCCAGCCAAGAGTCATAGCGCCGTCAAGCACGCCATTTATCCTCTCGTCAAGCGAGACATAGGATACCTTCTCACCCCGCCTCAGCCCCTCCATCAAGAAGTGGAGGGAGAGGATGGTCTTCCCCACACCTGTCTCGCCAGAGACTAGGTACGTCTTGCCGGGTATCAACCCCCCTCCCGTTATCCTGTCGAGGGTTGGAATACCTGTGGAGACGCGGGTTAAGGACATTCACCCATCAATGTCTCCCGCCCATATAAATATGGGCTGGAGATGGACCCGCCTCCGGGGCCCTAATTTTTATCCTGCCGCTTAGGACTAGTCGGATGAACATGCTGTTCCCCATCAGGTGTTTTAGCTGTGGAGCGCCTATAGGGCATCTCTGGGAGAGGTATAACAAGCTTGTCAAGTCAGGCATGAGGCCCGCAGAGGCTCTAGACTCGCTGGGTGTAAAGAGGTATTGCTGTAGAAGGATGTTTATCTCACACGTAGAAGTCATAGACAGCTTCCTAGAGTATTCTGTCGCTTCGGGTTGGGGAGGGAGTAGTTGGGGCGGATAACGAGCCTAGTAGGTAGGGTGGTCTTCGACTCTCGAGGAGACAAGACAATCGAGGTCGAGGCGGCTGTAGATGGTGTGAAGGGGCGCGCGGCGGCACCAGCCGGTAAGAGCAGGGGCAGGAGGGAGGTGGAGCCCTATCCAGCCGGAGGCCCTGAGGCTGCTGTCAAAGTCTTGAGGGAGAAGGTGGCGCCGAGGCTGGTTGGACACGAATACGCCAGCTTCATCGAGTTCGACCAGCTGCTGCAAGAGATTGACGGGACCCCTAACTTCTCAAACATCGGAGGAAACACGGCGCTCGCAGCATCGGTAGCAGCGCTAACGGCTTACGCAGCCCTCCGAGGCGACCCCCCCTACAAACTAATCGCCCGCGAGACAGGGCAGGAGCCTGCACTCCCACTCCCGCTAGGCAACGTCTTAGGCGGAGGGAAACATGCCGGCCAAGGCGCGCCAGAGATTCAGGAGTACCTCGTCATACCGCTGAACCCTAAGACAATACACGAGGCGGTAGAGGCTAACATCAGGGTGCACAGGAGGCTGGGGGAAATACTGTCTAGGCGGGTGAGCGGGTTCCCGCTTGGGAAAGGCGATGAGGGAGGCTATGCTCCCCCAATCTCTGTAGAGGCGGCACTTGATGCGGTTAAGGAGGCTGCCCAGAGGGTCGGTGACGAGATGGGGGTTAGAATTGGCGTGGGCTTGGATGTTGCAGCTGGGAGCATATACGATGAGTCCTCGCGAAGATATGTCTTGAAGAGCCAGGGCCTCTACCTAGACCGTGAGGGCTTCCTCAACTACATCGTAGAGCTGGCGGAAAAAGCAAACCTAGTATACATAGAAGACCCCTTCCTAGAGGATGACCCCGACGCCTTCGCCGAGCTGAGGAAACAGCTCCCCAATACTCTAATCTGTGGCGACGACTTGGTGGTTACGCGGCGGGAGCTGATCGAAGACTGCTTGAAGAAGGGCGCGATTAACGCGGCCATCATTAAGCCCAACCAGGTCGGGAGCCTGTATCTGACTTGGAGGGCTGTGGATGCCTGTCTGAAGGGTGGCGCAGTGCCGGTCGCTTCCCACAGGTCAGGTGAGACAACCGACGCCTATCTCTCACACCTCGCGGTTGGAATGGGTTGTAAAGTGATTAAGGCGGGGGTTTTAGGGGGTGAGAGGATTGCTAAGGCCAACGAGCTGGTCAGGATCAGCGAAGAGGTTGGGGCCTCCAAGGTCAGTAGAATTGTCTAAACCATTTCCGATGCTTGTGGGAAGGCTCTGTAAGGTATATGAAACAGAATCACCCCTATTGTGCGAGGTAGGCTTAAAGGTGGCTAACCCGGTGATGATGCTTGGAGGCTAGGGACTATCTCTCACCAGACGTGGAGCTTCAAGAGCTCCTCGTTAAAAGTGGAGTCCATCTCGGAGCTAAGGTAAAGGTCGCCCACATGGAGCGCTTCATATACAGGATGAGGCCGGACGGAGTATACCTCTTCGAGGCGAAGAAGCTTCTAGAGAGGCTGAACATTGCGGCCCGGTTCATGGCCCTATTCGAGCCCTCCAAAATCTTGGTCGTCTCAACACACGTCTATGGTATAAGGGCTGTTCAAAGGTTCTGCGAGGTCACTGGATGCATACCTGTCGCCGGCAAGATACCGGCCGGAATACTTACAAACCGGACGCTGAAATACTATGTCGAGCCGGAGGTCGTGCTGGTCTCCGACCCCCGCTACGACTTACAAGCAGTGGTGGAGGCCTCGATAGCTAGGAAGCCGGTAATAGCTATGTGCAGCACCGACAACGTGTGTAACAATATAGACCTTATAATCCCGATGAACAATAGGGGCAGGACCTCGCTCCCATTCGCCTTCTGGTATCTTGCGCGCAGATATCTTATTGAGAGGGGCGAAGCCACGCCTGAGCTCCTGTCATCTCTGACGATTGAGCAATTCACAGCCCAGCCAGTCCCGGGCGAGGAGTATCAGCAGATAGTCTAGCTGGATCTATTGCTCCGCCGTTATTATGTGTCCGGCTATCGAGCCGAGCATTATTCTCCTCTCCCCAGTCACTGTCCAGCCCACGTCTTCTAGGGCGCGGGCGACAACTGCAGGCTTGCTCGCGATGAGTGTGAGGCTCGCCCCCGGCAAGGCCCGTCTCATAGAGGAGAAGGCTTTGGTGTAGAAGCTGTAGGGGTCGCGAAGCCCCATCCTCACCCC
>CAKZUF010000028.1 GCA_937921685.1 uncultured archaeon | reverse complement strand
TATAGGCATCGCTTCAGGCGCGGTGATCATAATCGGATCCCTAGCAATCTTCAGCGACCCGAAACTCTCCCAGGCATGGGGGGCCGTTATACTCGTGTTCTCGCTGGTTGGGCTTTTAGGGTTCGGCGGCTTCATCGTGGGCTCACTTCTAGGAATAGTAGGAGGAATTCTCGCATTAACTTGGAAGACACCGGCTGAAAAAGGGTGATACACGTGAGGAGGAAGGGAAAAGGCCGTGGGAAGAGTAACATCCTTCTGTACTTCATCATAGCCGGCGCGATAACACTGTTACTGGCAGTAGTCGTTATCCTAAATCAGGGCCCCACTAACGACGTGGGACGGGCCGATATGGACAGAGTTCGCCCTGCGATGGAGCTGTATAGAACCTCGCTCTGTGACTGTTGTGAGAGATATGAGGACTATTTGAAGAATAGGGGGGTCGAGGTGCAGACAATAATAGTGGACCAGCAGGGTTTGCTTGATTTGAGGAGGAGGTTTGGGATACCGAGCCAGCTGTTCAGCTGCCATACCTCGGTCTTAGAAGACTATTTCGTTGAGGGGCACGTCCCCCTAGAGGCCATTTCGAAGCTCTTGGTGGAGCGGCCTGATGTGGATGGCATCGCCCTCCCCGGAATGCCCCAAGGGTCGCCGGGTATGGATGGTGCCAAGACAGGGCCGCTCAAAAACTACGCCAAAACCGGCCATTCAATAACAGTATTCATGGAGCTCTAAGCTATAAATTAAGCCCCTTCTAAAAATCATCGAGGCCGAGAAGATGCCATACTTCGTGGTCATTCTCGAGTCTATAGCCGGGGTTGAGCCCACACAAAGCCAGAGGCAGGCACACCTCGACCACCTCGCATCCCTCAAGGCCCGCGGAATTCTCTTCGCCTCAGGACGGTTCAAAGACGGTAGCGGAGGCCTCTACATACTGGAGGCTAAAGATTTGGGGGAGGCAAAATTGGTGGTTGAGTCGGACCCGTATGTGAAGTTGGGGCTTCGAAAGTACGTAGTGAAGGAGTGGGATAGGGTATACTAAGCGTTGTGTGGCAAATCGATATATATTGTCTAAGCTTTTTTGATGTTCAGTTTTGAATAGAGTCTTCTTAGCTCTCCTATTAGCTGTCTTTGCTTTTTCTGTCGTAGCGCTGCTTTTGTTCTCTCCTATATTGTCTGGGGGAGGGCGGGGTGGTGGGAGGTATTTTCTGGTCGACGTAGTGGGTGAGCGGTTCGTCATCTATGTGACGGATGAGGAGACGATAAGGCTGGCTGAGGATAATTTGAGGGGGTTGAATAATCTCTTTCCAACCGGTGAGCTTGAGCGTGGAGATGGGGGCTTTAACAGGCCTTGGAGCTGGCATCTTCGCCCCGACACGGTCAGGCTGGTTGAGGTCTCGATAGAGCTGTGTGACGGCCTTCCAAGCCATGTAGAGCATGACCTCTACTACTGGGTTGACACGGTTGGCCGATACTGTCCTTGGAGTGGAAGAATAATAGCCTCGGCTGACAGCCCTGCCGGGCTTCACGCGCACCCCTCGAATAAATAAGGGCGGAATAACAATACCCTCCGGTGTGTCAGGACTCACAATACCAGACCTAGCTCACAGGCTCCTGAGGCTCCTCCCTCCAGAGGATGCACACAAGGCAGGTTTAAGGCTGGTTAAGCTGCTCAAACCAAGAAAGTTTGAGCCTCCCGAGGGAATCCGGCTAAAGACATGGCTCGGCAGGCTCACCCCACCTATAGGACTCGCAGCCGGCTTCGACAAGACGGGCGAGAGCGTAGCACACCTTTCCAGCCTCGGGTTCGGATATTTAGTTGCTGGCTCTGTTACGCTAAACCCTAGGCCGGGGAACAAGAGGCCGCGGATAGTTAGGAGGAGGGGTGAGGCCCTTGTCAATGCTATGGGCCTGCCGAGCCCGGGCATAGAGGTCTTCGCCAGAAACTTGTCGGTCGGCGCGCCTCTTGCCGGTGTCCCAGTGGTCGCGAGCATCGCTGGAGAAGACCCACTGGAAATTGTTGCCTGCTATGAGAGGCTGAGGGGGGTGGTCGCCGGTGTAGAGGTGAATCTGAGCTCGCCGAGCCTCCGGGACGCTGCTGCGATATGGTCTCAGGAGAGGTTTAGCCGCCTCGTCGAACTGCTTGTTAGTGTTAAGTGGTGCCCTCTAGCTCTTAAGATTCCGCCTCTGGCGCGATCGGAGCTTCGGAGCCACGTTCTGAGGGCTGTAAAGATCTGGGTTGACCAAGGCCTTGAGAGCATTACAGCAGTTAACACGCTTCCAGTCAGTGAGGTCCGGCTCTCTACAGGGTTTGGAGGGCTCAGTGGTAAGCCGCTAAACCCCTACATGCTGGAGACGCTGAGGGAATTGCGCAGCCTCGTCGGAGACAACTGCGAGATAAATGCTGTTGGAGGCATCTTCACCGCTGAGGACGCATTACAAGCCTTTAGACTTGGAGCGTCTACGATTCAGGTCTACACGGCGCTGACATACCGCGGACCCCGTGTCGTCAGACAAATAGTCGCCGACTTAGCCAAGATACTGGACGGTATGGGGGCTCGCAGCCTAGAGGAGATCCTGCCCTGAGGGGGTCGGTGACAGGGTTTTTATGAAGCCAAGGCCTCATCAGCTTGAAATGGAGGATCCCGCCGACTACCTTGCATCGAGGTACAAGTACATATTCAAGGTCCCGGGAAGCCAACACCCCGTTATATTGACCGTGGCCACGGCGGGTATCCTAGGAGGTGTCACAGGCTATCTCAGCGGGAAACACCTCCAGTCAATGTTCTATAGTGTTGCTGGTTTCGCAGCCCTACCTCTGCTTCTCGCAGCAATATCAGTGAATATTTTCCACGGCCTGCCACTCCACTCGACTTTCAGGCGCCTCTGCCAGCTGACACTCCTCTCAAACTACTTCATCATAGCAGCCTTCTTTCTCGGATATCTTTCCACCGCCATGGGGCTGAACATTCTAATCCCTCTGCTCACCGCCTCCCTTGCTATAACCACCTTCATCAGAATTACACTTACATGGATAATAGACGGGGACCGAGGCCCACTCATCGCCACTTGGGCACTGGTGGAGCCCCTCCTCGCGGCCCTGTTCATCACCCTCGCACTGGATGCACCGCTACCCGGCATAGTCCTAGCTAGTCCACCTCTGGGAGCAGTAATCGCAGCTTCAACCCTCTTCTTCCTGAGCCTCCCGGATGGGGATGGCGTCTCGTCCATAAGGCTGTCAAGGGGCTTAGCAAGGCTAATGCTTGAAGGAAATCCCACAATCCTCGAGAATGCGCTGTATAGGCTTGGAAAAATCGGGGAGCGGATCACTGAAGCATTTGTGTTCAAGGGTAAGAGGACGGGGAGGCTATCAGCCCTAATAGTTTTGGGGTTCCACATGGGCCCGTTTAGGAGGATGGGTAGCTCGATGCTTAACTGGCTGATAGAGTCCAAGGCGGCTACGAGGGGGATTACAGCTGTCACGGTGAAGGGATGCGCAACCCACAGGTCGGATATAATCGCCAGCCGTGACGCTGAACGAGTTGCTGAAGAAGTTGTAGCAGGAATATGCAATGTCAAGGATGGGTGGAGCGATGAGGCTGGCCTCTGGACATGGATTGGGGCTGGAAAAGCAAGGGGCTTCATGCTAGAGCTGGCTGGTAGGAGGGCCGCAGTAATTAGCCTCCACCCAGAACCCATGGAGGATATCCCAGAAGAGATAGCTAACTTCGCGGACGAGGTTAACACCTCTGTAATCGACCCACACAACTCTTTCTCCCCTAGATTTAAGAGGCTCAGCCCTGAAGACTTAGCGGACATCCAAAGCCTCCTAAAAAGATTTAATGAGACAGGAGAGTCCTCACGCGGCAGGCTTCAGCTCTCAATATGTCGGGCGGGGTTCGGAGAGCATGACCCGCGGAGAGGTATAGGCCCATGCGGCTACTCTCTCGTGGCTCTCAAAGTAGACGGCCACCAAGCGGCACTAGGCGTCATAGATGGAAACAACGCCATACCATGGGTCACGGACATCCTACGACAAAGGCTTATGGGCATGGGATGGCAGACAGCTGAGATTTTAACGACAGATACACACTCTGTGAATGGGGTCATGCTGGGAGGACGCGGATACTATCCGGTAGGGGAGAACACTTCCCGGGAAGAGATTGTAAGCATCTTTGAGAGACTCTCATCCGAGGCCTCGGCGTCAGCCGAGGAGGTGGAAGCCGCCTATGTGAGGATTAAGCACGAGGGCGTCAGACTCTTCACGGAAGAGCTATTCGAAAAACTAGCCACCCGCGTAAAGCGTCATGCCCTGATCTACCTGTCCGGCCTATTCTGCTCAGCGATCACAGGTTTCTTCATCGCCGTATTCCTCTAAAGAAAAGCCCAGAGAGGGAAATTGTTATATCTATATGGACGTTGATGTATTACAAGCCAGTTGATCCCCCAAGTGATAATAGGTAAAAAGCCGATCCTGAGCTATGTTACGGCTTGTCTAACAACGTTCAATAGAGGTAGCGACAGGGTGGTCTTAAGGGCTAGGGGGCGGAGGATAAGCTCATGCGTAGACGTAGTAAATACTCTGAGGAGGGGGTTTGTCACGGATATTCGGATAGAGAGTATAAACATAGGCACCGAGACGATTGTAGTGGACAATAAGCCGAGAAATATCAGCTATATAGAGATCACTCTGAGACGGTAGTGTAGAATCATGCGCCCATGGCTTTCCAAGCTAAGCCAGCCAAAGACTGTCGTAATAGTGCTCACTATAATCTACATTGTTCTGAAACTATCAATAATTAATACGCCCTCACCTGAGAGGCCTCCGCACGAGTGTATTGAGCAGACCTCGGGATGTGGATTCGTCTTCGATGAAGCACACTATATCAGAGCGGTTAGGAAGATGATTAACGGCGAAGCCGCGAATAATGAACATCCACCACTCGCAAAATATCTTATAATGTATTCGATACTTGCTCTCGGCGACACACCCCTAGCTTGGCGTCTCCCCTCAGTAATCAGCGGTACACTCACACTCCCCATCCTATACTTACTAGCTCGTAGGTTGATTGGGGATGGGAAGTCAGCCCTTCTATCCGTCCTCCTCTTCGCGCTAGATGTGACAAGCTTCAACATCGCCTCAATTGCAATTCTAGACGCGCCCTCACTCTTTTTCGCACTCTTAGGAGCCTACCTCTTCATAGCTGGACGACAATACTTTGGGACAATTGCTCTTGCTGCCTCCGTATTGTCGAAGACATCCGCATTGTTCACGGCTTTAGGAGTCATTATTTATTACGCGCTTATTGCAAGCAGGTCTAACGGAGATGCTCCCGCGCGGGTCTCACACTCGACGCGGATTATAGTATTCCATAGCCTCCTTCTTTTCGCAATTGCGACAGCGGGTCTCGCGGTGTATGATGTCCAATTCCAAGCCTATCCACACCCATTCGCCCACATGGACTTTATCCTGAGCTATCACTCCTCGCTCAGGTTCAACTGCGCGGAGCCTCACCTTCCACTCTACTGCGTCCACAAGGACAATGGTGGAAAAACTGTGGTTGACCTTCCACTAAACTGGGTCCTACCAGTCGGAGGATTCAGCCCGATGGGCTTCTATGTTGTGACAGTCCTGATCGATAGTCGGGAGCAGCACCCCATACTCTATTACGGCATTCAGAGCCCGCTCTGGTGGCTCTTCTGGATTGCTGCAATCTACTCGATACCTGTTGGTTTCAGAGAGATCATACGGCATCTGAGGGGTGTGAAGAGCCTCCGTCACGAGGGGAGGGAGGCGGTTGACACCTTCTTCACTATTTGGGCGTTGTTTAACTATCTCATTTATTTCCCGCTCGCGTATCTTTTAAGCCGCTGGGTCTATCCATTCTACTTCTACTTCACGCTGCCCATCCTCTCCATCGCGATAGCTGACATATTGACTAAGAGGGATATGCCCAGCTATGTCACCTGGATTGTTGTGGGTGCCCAGCTCATGTGGTTCTTCATCTACTATCCCGTGAGGAGTGAGGAGCATATGGCCCTGCTGAGGCTCCTCGGCCTACCAGCATAGGCCCTCTACGGTTTATAGCATCAGTCAACAGACTGTTGGACGGGTGCCGGGCTTATGGTTAAGGTCGTTGACGGCAGTATAGGTGAGGGCGGCGGCCAAGTCCTGAGATACGCTGTCTCGACCTGCGCCCTGCTGGGGGAGGAGCTAAGGATTTACAATATCCGGGCTAAGCGTAGGCCGCCGGGGCTGAGGCCGCAGCACATAACTGCTATTAGGTCGGTGGCGGAGGTCTGTGGAGGCTCGGTAGAAGGGCTGAAGGTCGGCTCATCTAGCATAGTCTTTAAGCCTTCAAAACCCCGTGCAGGTAGATACTTCTTCGACACCGGTACTGCCGGAAGCGTGTCGCTCGTCCTCCAGTCACTTTTGCCAATCCTGTGCTTCGCCGACGGCCCATGTGAAGTCGAACTCCGAGGCGGAACAAACAACCCCCTAGCACCACCCATCGACTATATCCAGGAGGTGCTTTTGCCAGCTTTGAGGAGGATGGGCGTTAACGCTGAGGTCAGGCTGGTGAGGAGGGGGTTTTATCCTAGGGGGCAGGGAGTGGTGAGGGTTGAGACTCAGCCCGTTGAGAGGCTCAGACCCATCGAGGCCGTGGATGCGGAGTTGAAGGTGTTGGAGGTCTATGCATATAGCTGCAATCTCCCAGACCATATTGTCCGGCGTATGGCCGGGGCCGCAGAGTCCCTGCTCAGAAAGGCTGGATACAGGGAAATCGTGGTGAAGACAGAGTCTCTTGGACCACAAGACCCGAGAAACTCCATAGACCCGGGCACAGGAGTCTTTATACTTGCGCGGCTCTCCAATGGCCTCGTAATGGGCTTCGACTCGCTCGGCGAGAAGGGCGTCCCCGCTGAGGAAGTGGCTAGGAGGGCGGTTGATGATGCGCTCTCCCAGCTCGCCACAGGCGCACCCATCGACAAACACCTAGCAGACCAGCTCATCATCTGGATGGCCCTAGCAGACGGAGAGTCTAGGATCAGGACGAGCGCCATGACGAGCCATACCTCCACGGGCGTGGAGGTGGTGGGCAGCCTCACTGGGGCGAGGTTTGAGGTTGGGGAGAGGTCTCGGGGAGTGGAGATAATCTGTCAGGGGATTAGTTTAAGGCGGTAAGGGTTGTGTTAGGATTATATATCGCATAAGCTCACGATATATCGAGATATGAAGGGAGTCGGAAGGCTACCACTCTTGATGGGGCTCAGATGGATGGGTCGAGGCGATATGAGGCTGCTTGTCTTAGAGGCGCTTAAGGACGAACCTAAGAGGGGCTACGAGGTCATAAGGAGCATCAGGGAAATGTTCGGGGGCTGGTACACTCCCAGCCCCGGCGCGGTATATCCTACTCTCCAGTGGCTGGAGGATGAAGGCCTCATAGAGAGTGAGACAGTTGAGGATGGAAGGAAGCGATACAGGATAACAGAGGATGGGCTGAGGTTCCTCAGCGAGAGAAGGGACCAGCTAACGGCCTTCTATGAAAAGTGTAAGAGGGCTACATCTATTGAGGGCTTAGAGCTTTTGGACTCGGCTCGGAGGCTGGGGCTCACAGTCTTACACGCATATATTGGCTACCCCACCGAGAGACTGAGCGAAGTTACGAAGATACTTGACGAGGCGAGGAGAAAGATACTGAGCCTAGGCGAGGGCGGGTCTAGGTGAGCGCTATAGAGGCGCATGGTCTTAGAAAGGTTTTCGGAGAAATCGTAGCGGTCGACAAGGTATCATTCGCAGTGGAGGAAGGCGAGGTCTTCGGGTTCCTAGGGCCGAATGGGGCTGGCAAAACAACGACTATAAACATGCTGACAACACTCATAAGGCCCACAGCAGGGAGCGCGAGAGTATGGGGCTACGACATAGTCGATGAGCCTGAAAAGGTCAGAGAGGTCATCGGGCTGGCCCCGCAGGAATTGACCGTAGACGACGAGTTGACCGGATACGAAAACATGATGCTACATGCGGCGCTCTATCACGTGCCGAAGGAGGAGGCAAGAGTGAGGGTGAAGGAGATACTTGAGCTCATGGAGCTGGAGAGGTTCGCTAACAAGAAGGTCGAGTCATACTCGGGCGGGATGAAGAAGAGGCTTGAAATAGGATGCTCACTCATACATGAGCCCAAGATACTCTTCCTCGACGAGCCCACACTCGGGCTTGACGTGCAGACCCGGGCTGCGATATGGAACTACATAAGAACGCTGGTCAGGGAGAGGGGCGTAACAATATTCATGACCACCCACTACATGGACGAGGCGGACAACCTCTGCGACAGGGTCGCCATAATAGACTATGGACGGATCAAGGCAATAGACACGCCAAGCCGCCTGAAATCCTCAATAGGCGGAGACCTGATAGAGCTCGAGGTCTCAGAGATAAATGGGCTCGTCATTGGAGAGAGGTTGAGAGCTTTGCCCGGTGTTGTCGACGTGGTTTTAGACAGTGAGCGGGCGGTGGTAAAAGCTGTGAGGGGGGAGGAGGTGCTGCCTGCGGTGATATCGGCGCTTATAAGGGATGGTGTGAGTGTTAGACGTGTTGAGATGAAGAAGCCGAGCCTTGAGGAGGTCTTCCTGAGCCTCACCGGTAGAAGGCTGAGAGACGAGAACGGGGTCAAGGAGGAGATCACCCGAAGGAATATTGCGATAAGGAGGGCGAGGTCATGATAGCCAGGGCCTCTGAGATAGGCGCCATAGCGTCACGCGAGGTTAAGAAGTGGTACCGCTCCCCCATACTCCTATTCATGACGACGATCCAGCCCCTCCTCTGGATGAGCCTCTATGGGAAGGCGTTTAACCTCACAGGCCTGTTCAGAATACCGGAGGATATTCTCAAGCAGCTTCCACCCGAGTCTACGGCTAGATTCGCTGCAATAGCGAACGAGATCCTATCTAGATTTTTCGGGGCCAGCGATATTGATTTCTTCTCCTACATAGCGGTGGGGATGATGGGGGTTATCCTGCTCTTCACGTCCATGTCGAGCGGCCTGTCGATTGCATGGGATAGGAGGCTGGGCGTTCTAAACAAACTACTCGTGGCACCGATAAGCAGGAGCTCTATAATCCTAGGGAAGGTAATCTCAGCCATCATCCGCGGAGTTACTCAGTCTCTCCTAGTCATGCTAATAGGGCTTGCGCTGGGGATGAGGTTGAGGGTCTCAGGCCCGGTTGAGTTTCTCATAGCGGTTCTAGCCCTAGCACTGCTAGGCGCTTCCCTCTCCTCGCTCATAATCTCGGTCACGATTAGGTTGAAGTCGTGGGAATACCACATAGCCGTGAGCAACCTTTTAACCCTCCCACTCATGTTCACTAGCAGTGCACTATATCCCGTAACTCTTATGCCGGAGTGGCTGAAAACGGTGGCGGCCATTAATCCGCTCACACACGGGATAGAGGTCCTGAGAGAGGCTCTCCTGCTGGGAGCGCCCCTCAACAGCCAAGCGATGCTCGGGCACCTATTAATCCTCACCGTATTCGCCTCAGCAGCGACACTTCTAGGAATATACCTCGCCAACGTCGCACTCCGGAAAACGTAGCTAGAAGAGAGTGAATTTCCCATGCCTGAAAGCCCTCCTTAATAGCACGTCCTCAAGAACCCTGCTTGCTAGATAGATGGCGAGGCAGAGGATCCCTCCAACCGTTAAAACTAGCTCTGGAGGCATGAAGTATTGGCCAGTCGCCGAGGCAACTATTGGGTGGATCACGTAGAAGAATGGAGAGTATGTGATTATGCTGCGGAGCTCTACAGGGAGTACTTCAACAGGTATTGCCCCGCTTGTGAAAGGTATGATAAACTGGGCTACGTTGATGATTATCCAGGGTGACCTTAGGGAGACCAGTAAGACGGCCAGCATAGATGAGAAGAAGTAGAAGAAGGCGGAGGCGAGGACTATTGCAATGAGCATCAGATACGGATAAGCTACAGAAAGTTTTGTCCCAAAACCCACCGCCGATATAAGTAGTAGGAGCGGCCCGCCAACGGCGAGATCTATGAATGAGACAACAGAGCGTCCCAACATGTGCTCCCTAATACTACTCCCAGTCAATATCACATACTCCAGTATCCCTGCCTGCGCCGAAGTTGCTAGGAAATTCGACGCCCAAATAAAGGACGACACGAGTATGAATGTAAAGAAACTCCACGTGAACGCGTTTAAATGGTATTGCGAGCTGAGGAGAGAGGGCGCATACATCAGAAATGAGAGGAAGAAGAATATCGTCCAGAAGGGCCATGAAATGAGGTCTGAGAATAGCCATATCTTGTACCTAGCGTAGATTATGAGGCCTTTCTCCAGCTCCGCAACAGTCCTACCAATGAACCCCGCTCTTCCTGACATATACAGCCTCTCCCACCCTGAAGGCAACCAGACCGAGGATTAGATAGCCGAGCAGGAAAAGATGGGGCGAGAGTTGGACGAGTCGGAATGAACCTGCGAGGACATCCCTCGCGCCATTAACTATGTGAGAATAGGGCATTATCTGTCCGAGGGTTTGGAGGAAGCTAGGTAGTAGAATTATTGGATAGGTAAAGCCTGAAACGGTTGAGACTACAGCGTTGATCAGGTTGGATACAGGCTCAGGTTCGCGGAAAAATATTGTTAATATGCCGACCAGTAGGTTGAAGCCTATGACGGGTAGCAGAGCTAGGGCTAGGAATAGGATGACGCCTACAATGTGGACGAGGTAGTATGGTCCATAGACCGCTATGACGCCTACCGCAGCCACGACTATGAAGTAGGCTATGTTAAAGATTGTATTTGTGAGGGCTGAGGAGAGCACAGCTATTAGCGGGCTTATAGGTGCCGCCAAGATGTATTCTAGCCTGCCAGTCATCATCCCTCTCCTGAAGTACCACGCCGACGAGCTGCTCATAGTAAGTGCTATCATCATGATTGTGAAGCCTATTAACTGGTAGAACCACTGTGTCGGAGACGCTCCACCACCCGTGAGGGTCTGTCCTGCACCGTATGTGAGGAGAGAGAACATGAATGGGAAGAAAACCACGAATATGAAGACGCCAGCCTCTCTGGTGAGTGCTTTAAGCTCCGCCTCCACTATGCCTGCTAGCTGGTTTAGGACCCTCAACTGGACAACACTTGTGTTAGCACTTCCTCCAGGCTGGGCTCCTGCACCCGGACCATCCCAATCGAATACCCCTTACCCCTCATTTCGTCTATGACTTTAACCAGGTCTTCACTCGGCTTGTTCGTCGTCACCGTCACCACGGGATAGCCTCGATCCCCAGTCGTGACTGGAAGGCTTGTGTCAGGAGCCTTCTCGGCGATTATCTCGACCTCGACTCTATAGCTTAAGTTTAGCCTCTCCTTTAGCTCCGAGGGCGAGCCCTTAGCCACGATTCTTCCACTCTTTATGACCACTACGGTGTTGCTGAGGTTCTCCACCTCCCACATGTTGTGGCTTGTCATGAAGACCGTCATCCCCTCGGCTGCTAGGTCCTTGATTAGGTTCCTGATCCTTCTGGCTGATAGTGGGTCCAGCCCTATCGTAGGCTCGTCGAGGAATACTATCTCAGGCTCGTTGATCAGGGCCTTGGCTATGCTGAGCTTGGCGCGCATACCCAAGCTATATTCCTCGAATAGCCTCATCCCATCCTCCCCAAGCCCTGTGAGCTCCAAAAGCTCCTTGGCCTTCCTAGTCGCCTCTTCCTTTGAGAGGCCATAGAGTCTACCGTAGTAGACAAGGTTCTCCAGCCCGGTTAGCCTAGTGTAGAAGCCCTTGTCAGGCGCCAATACAAGCCCAATGATCCCTCTAACCCGGCCTGCCTGCTTGACTACATCGTAGCCGCCGACCTGCGCCCACCCCGCATCAGGTATGAGGAGCGTCGACAGGATCTTCACCATCGTCGTCTTGCCAGCACCGTTAGGCCCCACCAGACTGAAAACAACTCCCTTCTCCACCTCGAGGCTAACACCGTCAAGCGCTCTAATGACGGAGTCGATTCGGTTGAAAAAACTCCTTCTAACCTTAGCCCTATAATATTTTCTCAGACCCTCGCACGCTATAGCACTCAATAAAAATCACCGTTGCACCCCACTACTCTAGCGCCGTCCTAGCCCTGTCAATCTCGATGGTGTATTTACTGAAGATAGGCCTAAACCCCATCTTCTCATAGAACTCTACGGCGATCTTGTGTAGGGAGGGAAACTCGGCCGTTAATAGGCCGGCGCCACGCTCTTGGAGGATTTTGAACGCCTCGGCCACCAGCATCTTCCCAACCCCCTTTCTCCTATACTCCGGCAGTATATACAGCTCTCTTATCATGCCCTCGAGCGGCGGGTCGTAGAAGATCCTGTTAACGATCTCAGCCTTTAGGACCCCCACCAGCCTCCCCTCATGCTCAGCCACGACGAGGAGTGAAGCTGGCGAGGAAAGAGACTCCTCCACATATCTTCTCACGGTCTCCTGAAGCCTGCTGGACAACTTCAGGAGCGGGTCAAACTCCTCGTTCAGCCTCTTAGCCCTCACCATCAGGTCTACTATCTGCTCCTTATCCCGCTCCTCAGCCACCCGGACACTGATGCCCGTCGTCAAATCAAAATCTACTCTGCTGCCTCTGGTATAATACTATTCCTAGGGCAAGGTATGCTCGGTGGACTTTACCTTAAATACGCCGAACAACTAATTCGCGACTGAAGTTGGGTAGAGTTAAGAAGATCAGCGAGGTACTGGAGATTCTACGCCAGAAGGATAGCATCAGGAATATCGGCATAATAGCCCACGTTGACCACGGCAAGACGACGACTACAGACAGCCTCCTAGCTGCCGCCGGGCTTCTCAGCCCTTCGCTCGCAGGGAGGGCGCTCGCACTCGACTACCTCGAGGAGGAGCAGCAGAGGCAGATGACGATAAAGGCTGCGAACGTCAGCCTCTACTACGAGCTCGACAAGCCATACATCATAAACATGATAGATACGCCGGGGCACGTAGACTTTAGCGGCAGGGTTACCAGGGCGCTCAGGGCTATTGACGGCGCGGTGGTCGTTGTTGACGCGGTGGAGGGCGTGATGACTCAGACGGAGACTGTTATCAGGCAGGCCCTCTCGGAGCGTGTCAAGCCAGTCCTCTACATAAACAAGGTTGACAGGCTGATAAAGGAGCTTAAACTGACCCCTGAAAAGATTCAGGAGACGCTTGCGAGGATTGCGACCGAGGTTAACCGACTCATAGACATGTACGGCGAGCCTTGGATGCGCGAGGAGTGGAAGGTGGGTTTCCAGAGTGGGAGCATCGCCCTCGGATCAGCCAAGGACCGTTGGGGGTTTACAATCCAGCAGGCCCAGAAGAAAGGGATCAAGTTCAGCGACGTGTTAAAGGCATTTGCAGACTCAAACATAGACTGGCTACGCGAGAACTTCCCCCTCCACGAAGCAATACTCGAGATGGTGATCAACCACCATCCACCACCCCACAAGGCCCAGAAGTATAGGATCCCCAAGATATGGAAGGGGCCTGTAGACTCGGAGGTCGGCCAAGACATGATAGAGTGCGATGAGAAGGGGATACCCGTAATGGCTGTCACAGACGTTAAGGTCGACCCAGCCGCAGGCGTCGTCGTAACTGGGAGACTCTTCAGCGGGACTGTATCAGACGGGGATTCGCTCCTGATTGTGGGTAGGAATATTGAGGCGAGGGTCCAGCAGGTCGCGGTTTACATGGGCCCCAACAGAGAGATTGTTAACACCCTCCCCGCCGGGAACATTCCGGCACTCCTGGGGATAGAGGAGGCGAGGGCCGGCGACACACTGGCCGGTGTCGAGATGGTGCCGTTCGAGACACTGAGATATGTTTCCGAGCCTGTAGTTACTGTGGCGATAGAGCCTAAGCACAGTAAGGACCTTCCAAAGCTAATCGACTTCCTTAGCAAACTAACGATCGAGGACCCGACGCTGGTGACGGTGGTTAGGCCTGAGACTGGCGAATACTTGATCAGCGGGATGGGCACCCTTCACCTTGAGATCGCTCTAACTTGGATCCAGAAGGCGGGGCTAGAGATTGTGGCAGGCAACCCGATAATCCTTTACAGGGAGTCCGTGAACCGTAGGGGGAGGGTCTTTGAAGGCAAGTCACCCAACCGTCATAACAAGATATACTTTTACGTGGAGAAGCTTGATGACGCGATCGTTGACCTGATTAGGCGCGGCGAGCTATTCGATGAGATGGATAGGAAGCAGGTTGCGAAGATCCTCAGAGACCACGGCTGGGACGCCGACGAGGCTAGGAATGTGTGGATGATCGACTCTGGAGGCAATATTTTAGTTGACATGACGAAGGGCGCTCAATACCTGCATGAGAGTAAGATGATGATTATTGGCGGGTTCCAAAGGGTTATTCAGGAGGGGCCGCTCGCGGGTGAGAGGATGAGAGGTCTTAAGGCTGTGCTGGTCAATGTAGACCTCCACGAAGACCCGGTCCACAGGGGTTATGCACAGATCGCGCCAGCCACTTGGCGCTCCATTTATGCGAGCATACTCACCGCCGACCCAGTGCTTCTAGAGCCAATACTGAAGATCGAGGTGAAGGTCCCACCAGACTTCATCGGAGCCGTTACGTCTATCCTGAGCTCGAAGAGGGGTAGGATCATCGATGTGGCCCAGTCGGAGTACATCTCTGTCGTGTCCGGTGAGATTCCTGCGGCTGAGGCGTCTGACCTAGCTGAGCTCATGAGGGGCGCGACGATGGGTAAGGCGTTCTGGGGCACGGAGTTCCATGCCTGGAAGCCGGTGCCCGAGTCGATTAAAGAGAAGGTGATTATGGAGATTAGGAAGAGGAAGGGCATGCCGCTCCAGCTGCCGAAGATATCCGACTTCGTCGAGGAGTCCTAGCCTAGAGGCTCTGGGAGGGAGACGCCGAGACGATCTCCTAGCTCCCTCAGCCTCTGGACGGTTTTGGGATCTATTGGGATACCTCTCTTCAGCCTCTCCCTCACGGCCCTCTCCTCAGGCTCTCCAGGCAGCATTATCTCCTCAACACCCTCCGCATGCCTCACCGACTTTATAGTGGAGACCAAGTTCTCGATACGTGATAGGAACTGTATTTTGTCACCGAAGATCTCGGGGTTTATTACTGTTATGAAGAATCCACCTTGCTGTGATGGATGGTCCCTAACCTCGACGCTGCTTGGCCCTCCGATGAGTGCGGAGGCCATCACTTCCACGAATAGCGCGAGTGAGTATCCCTTGTATCCGCCGAAGGGTAGGAGACAGCCTCTGAGAGCCTCTTCAGGGTCTCTGGTCGGCCTACCCTCACTGTTTAGAGCGACACCCTCTGGTAGCTGCTGTCCCTGTGCAGCTGCTAAGTGGACCTTGAACTTGGCTATCGCTGAGGTGGCCATGTCTACAAGTATGGGAGCTGACCCGCTTCTAGGTATCCCTATGCTTATCGGGTTGGTCCCGAAGACTTTGCCGACACCACCCCACGGCGGCATCTCGGCCACTCCGTTGGCCAGAGCCAAGCCTATCAGCCCCTTTTCCGCAACCCTCGATGTGTAGTAGGCCAGCATGCCAACATGTCCTAGGCCCACCGCACCCGCTACAGCCACGCCAGCGTTGAGAGACTTCTCTAGAGCAATCTCTGAGGCCTTCACCGCTCCAACAATTCCGAGGCACATGCCACAGTCTATGAGGACCCACGTGGGCCCCTGCCGCAGCACCCTCACATTGCACAGCTTGTTGAGATATCCCTTCTCCAGCCCCTCCACGTAGTATGGCAGCCTTATCACTCCGTGAGAATCGACTCCTCGAAGGTTTGCCAGGACAAGGTGATCTGCCACCAGTTCTGCGTCCGGTCGAGGGACACCGGTCTTGAGGAGGCAGTCGCGGCTGAAGTTGAACAGGTCTTTGTGGCTGAAGCGGGGACCCGTGCCTGCGCCCGCGGACATGTGTTTCAGACTATGCGTCACATGATATAGGGCTAGCTGTCGTGCAGGGTCTAAGATTTTTTAGGCACTTAATTCCATTGATTCTGATGCAGCTTTCAACCCCACCGCGTGTGAAGGTTCTCGAGGCTGTCGGAGCTGTTGCGGGTGGTAGGGTCCGCGTGCTGGGTGAATCTGAGGCGGAGGTTAGGGCCTCGGAGGGTGACAGGACCTATAGGGTCTTCCTCGACGCGGCCCGGGGGTTGGCGGACTCAGACGACAACGGAACAAGGTTCAAGAACTACATAGGCTACCCCATTCTAGCCTTCATGATGGTTAAAGGACTACTGCCCTATGACGAGGAAATAGGCAAGGCCCTCAAGGATGTGAAGTGGAGGAGCATAAACGAGCTCTTCAAAAACTACAGGCTCGTTGAAAGATACATAAAGGAGGAGCTAAAGCGCGTGGGCATCGCTTCGGATAGGGTTGACAGCTACATTGCCAGCGTCATTGAGGCCCTTTCCGGTATGACCCTCCAGAAGCCTGAACACTCCTGACACTCCTCTCAAGCTCCTCGAGCACTAGTCCCAGCATGTAGATTGATCGGAGGTCATCTCCGGTCACCCGCTCGACCTCGGGCCCGATCTTTCCAAGCGCTTCTCTGAGCCAGTAGGGGTTTGAGGGCTTCGCATCAGCCTTCGAGGCGGTGGCAGCGACCTCTATTGGCTGGGCCATCCTCTCAAGGCCGAGGACCCGGCACGCCTCGGTGAGCGGAAGTCTCTCCCCCAAGACCCTTGCAAATATTTCCGAGACGTCCTTGACCAGCCCTAGGGCGGAGGCGCCCATCAGCTTGGCTTTTAGAGAGCGCATGCCCAGCCGGTCGAGCATCTCTAGGAGCTCCTGCGAGTCGTACACTAGCAGGTTGAAGCCGGAGTCGAGGAGGCCTGAGATTATGGAGGAGGCCTCGATGTAGGCGTTGTCTGGGCCCTCCGGCGTCTTAAGACCTGCTGAGCCCTTGACAGACTCGCCGTCGAAGACTCCGATGCAGTAGACTAGGAAGGATGAGGAGTCGTCTAGGGCGTAGTAGTTTCCTGAGACCACGCATTTCTTGAGGGCTCTGCTGGGTCTGGGCACCGAGACCTCCCCCACTGGGAGCTGGAGCCTGAGCCTCTCCCTCAGGACAAGTCTGTCGAGGATCTTTGAGGCGTAGTGTTTGGCTGGCGACCAGTCAAAACCCCTGCTCATCAGGGCCGCATACGCCATCTCGTTAATGGCTTCTAGCAGACACTCGTCCAGCTCGTCCGGGACGTATTCCTCGACCAGCCTCCTAAGCTCCAGCCAGTCAAGCCTTTCGAGCAGCCCCGCAGACTCGGGCTCATGGATTGAGACAAACTTTCGGTCGCCGACAACTATCACGTCATACTTTATCGTCTCAAACGGTATTCCCAGCTTCCTCCTCATCACTATCTCGGTTAGCGCCATTCCCAGCCTCAGCATTGAGGGGTCGTCCGTCGGGTCTGCCTCGACCAGTGTGCCGTAGGTGTAGTCTGTATAGACACCGTCGGTGGGTGTGGGAACCGGGATGACCCGGCGCCTAGGCGACACTATCGTCCTCCCGTCAACGACGAAGACGTCTAGTGTTGTGCTACGGAGTATCCAGTTTATGTGGTTGGGCAGTTTGACATAGAGCCCGAAGCCCTCCGGAGGCTTCACGAGGCAGTCTACCTCGGTGTGGAGGCGCCCCGCATAGTAGTCTGAAGCGATTGAAGACTCCTCACCCCACCTCCTCTTAACGGCCTCATACTCTTCAAGCGCTAGCGCAAGTGGCTCGTACCTCCTGAGGACCTGCTCCGAGATGTCCTCGACGACTATTGAGGTGACAAGCCTGCCCGCCTCAGGGCTCCGCGCATGCCTGGTGACAATGCCGTCTGAAGTGTAGTCTATGCAGCCGACCTGGAACCTCTCTACCAAGTCCACGTGCGATATATCTTCGAGGTAATGTTCTGAGCCGTCTCTCCTTCGCCTAATCCTTTTAACACCGAGACTTGGTGCGAACTCGTAGAAGTTTAGCTTCATCCAAGCCCTCTTCCCGACACTCGTCAGGGCGTATTCCCGGAGCATGCCAAGGCTTGTGAGCAGCTTTGACTCCTCTGGCGTGAGGGTTCTTACGCCGCCGGGACGAGTGGCCTTAAAGAGGGCTTCGACGAGCGCGATGTACTTGTTGCGGGGGTTGACGACAACGCGCTCACGGCCGATTGAGACCCACTTGACCAGCGCGTCTGTACCCCTCTTGAGCAGGTTATAGTCCCAGGACGAGCTGGGAATTATTACTGACTCGGTCCATTCAATCCCTTCCCTCCGACCCTTCCTCCCCTCCTTCTGTAAAAACTCCCTGAGACTCTCAGGCAGGCCGACATGCACTATCCTGACGACGTCTCCGATGTCGATTCCTTGGGATAGGGTTCTCGGAGAGATAAGAAGCTTCAGGGCGCCGGTCCTCGCCCTCTCCTCCACGGTCCGCCTTGTCTCCTTGTCAACTAGGTGGTGGTGTGCTGCTACCGAGTCTTCTCCAGCCTCCGCGGCAACCCGCCTCCTAAGCTCCTCCGCCCTAGCTATACTCTGGGTGAAAACTATGGTCAAGCCGTCGTCATCGACATACTTCGCTATCAGCTCTGCTGGGTCGGGATACGGGTTCAGGCCGGCCAAGTCGAGGCCTGCGGCTCTGGCCGCCTCAATCACCTTGTAAACATTCTTGAGGAATTCGTCATAGCTTTCGATGGCGGCAGCAATGTCTCTACCAGCCCCGATTCGCAAGATCTCATCCCGCCTCTCCCTGATTCGGTTCCAGACAACGCGGAGGTTTCGACCCAAGACTACATAGCACGTGTTCCTTGGGTGGAAGGGTTTGCCATCCACGATCACCGCCTCCACCCCGGTTATGGATTGGAGGAATCCCGCCAGCTCCTCTGGGTTCTCAAGCATCGCCGTCAAGACGGCGAATCTGAGGTGTGGGGATGCCCTCTCCCTCAATATCTTGCACATTGCTAAGAGGATTGCGAGGCTGCGGGGTGAGTAAAAGTCGATATCGTCTAGGACGAGTAGGTCTAGGTTGGATAGAAACTCTCTCAGCAGTGGAGGCTTCTCGCCTCCCAGCTTCTTTATCTCCATAAGGAGGTAGGCAGGATTGGTGACGACTAGGTTTGAGGATGCCAGCTCCCGTCTCAATCCCCTAACACCCACGACATGGGCTAGCCTGCTCCTAGTGGGCGCATCGATGATGGACACCTTCATACCCAAGGATTCACAGTATGTATTCAGACGGCTGACCTGATCGTTGGAGAGGGCGAGGGTCGGATAGACTGCCAAGACCCTGGCGCCGTGGCTGGCGGCGTAGGCGAACCATGCCTCGGTCTTCCCCGAGCCTGTCCCTGATCGGAGTATCAGGTTCTTCCCAGCTGCAAGCGCACTGTAGGCTTCAAGCTGGTGTCTATAAAGCCTCTTACCCGCGATCTCGAGCCCAGAGGAGTCAAGGCGGGGGATGAGCTGCGAGAATGTTACATCAGTTAGCTCTGGTCTAACAGGCTCCTCAACCAGTTTATAGAAATTGTAGCCCAGCTCCTGTAGGATCTTCCCCGTCTCTTTCAAGATTCCCTGTCAAGGCCTACCAATAGTCGGCTATATCCCTATTCCCCTCCCCGAGCATCCCGCCGCCTAAGCACCAGTATGTGTACGCCTCCCAGAAGCATCCTACGCACCCTAACCAGCCTGAAGTATCTGGTCAGCCTCCTAATCAGCTCCGACTCCGTGGGAAGTAGGAGGTAGGTGGGATAGATCATGCGGATCTCCCTCCACAATTTCAGGAACGCGGAGGCCACGAGGAAGGGGGCCACTACCCGCCAGTACAGGCTCAGAACTACTCTGGCGAGGGATCCATCTGGCTTAGCAAGGTCGATCACCGTGAAGACACCGCCGGGACTCAGTATGGAGGCGAGCCTCTTGATAGAGGCGGGCAGGCTGAATACATCTCTCAGTGCAAAGGCCATGAAGGCGGACCCGATAGAGGAGGGACGGAATGGCGCATACTCCAGTACACCGATCACGGCATCTGAGCTGGGCCGCTTCACCCTCATCTTTGCCAGCCTGATCATCTTCTCCGAGGGGTCGAGCATCACTAGGAAGCCACTCCGCTCACCGAGCTCCTCCTGGATAAAGACTGAGAGGGAGCCGTCTCCGGCCCCAGCATCCAACACCCTTCCACCGTTCACTCCAGACAGCCTTATTCCAAGAATCCTGATCGTCCGGTCCAGTCCTAGCGAGATTACACGGTTCACGGCGGGGTATCTCGGGCCCAAGGCCTCGATGGCCTTGACCACACTAGCCCAATCCTCGCCCAGACCGCCGCCGCTCTCTCTTCCACGCATCCGCGGGTGATAACCTGTAAAGGCAGGTGATATAATTGATTCACAAATATTTATTCCGGGTAGGTGCTGGTTCGTGCAGAGCCGGTTGAGGGTGTTGGAGGTAATCAGGAGGGCTTCGGGTCAGGGTCAGCCGGGGCCACCGCCCAGCTTCAGCCACTTCCACGTCGTGAGGGCTGTCTACCTGATAGCTGACAGCCCTGGGATAGGGAGGAAGAGGCTTGCTGAGGCTCTCGGCTTGGGAGAGGGTGTTACCCGGACTCTTCTATCCCGGCTGAAGGCGGAGGGCTTGGTGGAGACCGATAGGGCGGGGTGCTTTCTCACAGAGACGGCTAAGGCCCTATACTCTGAGCTCATGGCCAAGATAGGGAGACCCAGACCCCTCGACATTCGAAATACCTGGCCATACCCGTTTAGCGTGGGGATAGTTGTTAGGGGCGCGGCCGACCTTGTGAGGAGGGGGCTGGAGCAGCGGGATGCTGCCATCAGAGCAGGCGCGAAAGGGGCGATGACTCTTGTCTATCATTCGGATAGACTACTTATGCCGGGCATAAGCGATGTGACAGCCGAGCACCCAGAATTCGCCAACAAGATACTGGTGGAGATGAGGCCGGAGGAGGGCGACGCCATCATAGTCTCAGGCGCAGAGAGTCTCCACGACGCAGAGAATGGGGCCGTGGCAGCCGCCCTAGCCACGCTCGGCCTGGAGCATATCTGACAACTATTCTATCTTTATGCGGTATTCACGGACCTTCCTCGGGATCCGCAGCTCTAGAACACCCTCCCTGAACCTCTGCCTCGCACCCTCCCATGAGGCGTCACCTGGAAGCTCAACCTCCAGCCTATAGCATGTTGCGCAGGTCCTAACCCCCTCTCTATACGGGACGGAGTAGTTGCAGGGCGCATAGATTCTTAGAAGCCTGCCACTCGCCCTTATCTCCAGTCTACCCCTATCGGCGCCCGGCAGATCCACCCTTAAGACATATTCCTCAGGCCCCTCGAGAAATTCGTAGAACGGCTCAAGACAGCGGCTTGAAAGCTCCAACTCCTTCAGCCGCGCCAGCATACTCTCAACCTCCTCCTCAAACTCCGCCTCCATCTCCCTCATTATGTCGAAGATACTTCTTCTACGCCGGTACATTTTCCATCACCTGATGTATCCGGGCGGTGACTCGAGCTGGAGGCCCACCGGCATCCTCGCGAGGTTTGCGCTAGTCCTGCGCATCAAGTCCCTCATCTGCATCTTCAGCTGCTCAGCCTGCTCCAGCAGAGTGTCCACCGGGATTTTCGCGCCCAGCAGCTTGTTTAGGAATGTTATAACCTCGGCGGCCGCGCCTGGGTCGGGGTAGTTTAGGTGGCTCTGAACAAGTGCGAGGAGGACCTTCACGTCCCTCCTAGCCGCGCTCTTCAGTATCGCGGCCTTAACGCCCGTGAGATAGCCGTTCTCGAGCTTCTGCACATACTCGGTAGCCATGGCCATCCTCATCAACTCCTCGTCGTTAGATAGGACATAGACCTTGGGCTTCTCGATATCTAGCCTGTCAGGCTCCGGAATCCCCCCAACCGATATAATAGGCGACTTGATCGTCGAAGCAATCTCGACAATCGAGTTAGCCATACCCCACATACCCTTCGGCGGCACAGGGACATCGGAGTAGAGTAGGAGAAGCTGCCGCGACTCCAGCGAGACTCTATAAAACCTGCAGGGCTCCATAATCCTCGACTCCCACACAGTCACGATTGGAGGGAGCTCGGGAATCTCAATATGGCCTACCGCTTCTCCCTTCAGCGTCGCAGCGATGTAGGAGGTCACGATAGTACCGACCAGACCGACCTCTGGAAGCCCCTCAATAATCGGCGACCCCTGCTCAACCTTCTTCTTCTCGAAGAAATAGGACGCTACAGCGCCACTCAATCCGAGCTATTAAACGACAGGCTAAGAAAAAAATCTTTCAGAAATATACAGAGCCGCAACACCCCCAGGAGGAGTTGTTTGTTGGTAAGAAAAATTTTAACGAAAATCGCCCAATCCTTTCCTCTCCCTATGAAATGAGCGAGAAAACAAAAGAACTTATCTGCTTAAAATTAGGCTCCAATACTCAGAGTATTTCCGAATATACTTGAAAACTCTAGGACTAAGTGTCTCTACGGCCTGTGCCGCCATCCCCTTATGTCTACTGCGACTATCCTCTCACCGTAGGCCATCAGAGGGTTTATTTCGAGCTGTGCAATAGATGGGTTCTCAACCAATATTTCAGAGAAGTTGACTATTGTTTTTCGTAATGCTTCTCTATCCACGGGTGGATATCCTCTAAAACCGTCCAGAAGCTTTGAGAGCCTCAATCTGTTTAGCATATAGTCAGCCTCATCCTCTTGGACTGGTGAGACGAGTGTGATGAAGTCTCGAATCACTTCTGTTAGGACACCACCTATGCCGATGGTCACGGTCGGGCCGAAGGTCTCATCGATCTTGGACCCTAGTATCAATTCAACTCCTTGAGCAGTCTCTTGGACAACAACTCCTCTCTCACGCACGCCCAGCTTCTCAGCTATACTCGTCAGCTTGTTAAACGCTCTCAATACCTGCGCCCTATCGGTTATTCCCAGCTGCACGCCACCCACATCAGTTTTGTGGACTATCTTCTCTGAAGCTATCTTCATGACGACTGGATATCCTATCCTCTCGGCAGCCTCCACAGCCTCGTCCTCCGTGAAAACAATTTCCTCTCTAGCGGCCTGAATTCCATGTTTACTGACGAGTTCTAGCAGATCTTCTCTGACGATAGGTTCTAAGGCCTCGCTAGATCTTGCCTCGTAGACTGGGAAGGATTCCCTCGAAGGGGTGAAGACATCAGAGATAAGTGTCAGTACCCTGATTGCGTCCTCCATGTCTTTGTAGGCTGGTATCCCGTTCTTGACCATTAGGGTCCTCATGGTGACAGACCATTCAGTGTCTCCAGTATCGCATCCTACAACCGTCGCACCCGAGGCTCTCGCTACCTCTGCTAGCTTGGACACGACCCTCTCATCCATCATGGGAGGAACGTGAAAAGGCATCAGGAGATGCATGTCAAACACTCCGCTCTCAGAAACAATTTTGTAAGCCTCTTCAAAGGCGGCTGAGTCTGCACTGCCGCTGAGGTCAACTGGGTTGGTGGTGACGGCAACCGGGGGGATCCTTCCCTCCCCCTTCAGCCGCTCCATTTTCTCGACAGAGTCTTCAGGCAGTTGAATGACCTCTAAGCCGCTTGCCTGGGCTAGGTCGGATGCGATGACGGAGAAGCCGCCCGCGTTGGTTAGTATTGCTAGGCGGCGCCCCCTTGGAGGCTTCTGGAGGCTCAGGGCTAGAGAGACCTCGGCCAACTCCTTGACATTGTCAACGACTATCGCGCCGGCCTGTTTAAAGGCCCCGATATGGGTTTCCCACTCGCCCACCATGCTTGCCGTATGTGTGTAGGCTGTTCTCTTCCCAGCTAAGGTCCTACCCGCCTTGAGAACCACTACCTGTTTCCCGTTACGCCGTAGCTCCAGAAACCTGTTCAGCAACTCTCTCCCATTTCCAACACCCTCGACGTACACCGCCACGACAGACGTCAACGCGTCATTCGCAAAATAGGAGAGAAGCTCAGGTATGCTGACATCTATTTGATTGCCAACACATGCCACGGCCCGTATGCCAGCCCCCCTCTCGCCGAGAGTGTCGAGAATATAGTGGGCTAGAGCGCCGCTCTGGGATACGATGCTTATACTTCCCCTACCAGGGAAAATAAAGCTCTGGGCATTCCTTCCATCTGAAAAGGCCTTGACCTCCCTTGTGAAAAAAGTGTTTACACCCGTGTATGCGTCCATCACTCCGACCGTGTTCGGTCCGAGAACCCTGACCCCCGACTGTTTAATGGCCCTTCTCAAACTCTCTGTTAACTGGTCATTCCCAACCTCTGAGAAACCGCCACTCACTACTATGGCCGCCTTCACACCCTTTTCCCCAGCCTCCAATACTGTTTGAGGAACCAGTGACGATGGAACAGCTATAACCACCAGGTCAACTTCTTGATTTATCTCGGATAGGCTGGAAAAGACGCGGTGTCCATAGAGCTCACTCAACTCCGGGTTAACCGGGTATACCTCAGCCCTCAAAACGCCCTGCCTCCTACTGCTCAGCAGCCGATCATAAATCACCCGGCCGATCTTGTCCGGATGACGGGAAACACCTACAACCGCTATAGACCTAGGGTTGAAAAAAGTGTCTAATTCACCCCGACGCAACAGCGCCCACTCTTTAGAAAAACATCGTAGCTAATTTTTAAATGGGTAGCATGTGTAAAACAAATTCTTAAATAAATTCTTTCATTTTATATCTTAATATTAGGGCCCGGGCGCACATATATAAGACCCACCACCCATCTTCTGTGTGTGGGGTATGGAGCCCCATGCTTAAAATCAGATTTCATGGCCGGGGCGGCCAAGGGGTTAAAACCAGCAGCCGCATCCTCGGTCGCGCAGCCTTTCTCGACGGCTTCATAGCCCAGGACTCCCCAATTTACGGGGCGGAGAGGCGTGGGGCGCCCGTCGTATCGTTCACACGGATCTCCAGCACCCCGATTACTGAGAGGGGGTTCATCTTCGACCCTGACATTGTGATTGTGATGGATGAGACTCTACTGAATGACTGGTTGGCCCGGCCGCTGGAAGGCATTAAGAAAGGCGGGGCCGTATTCGTGAACGCGCTGTCTGAATTCCCACCACCAGAGGGCCACGATGATAAGCTCTTCATAACCTATGATTTGACGGGTAGGGCTCTCGAGATCCTCGGCAAGCCTATAATCAGCTCACCCGCCGCCGCAGCAGCTGCTAAAATAACCGGTCTAATCACAAAATCATCCATCCTAGAGGCAACAGCCGAAGAGCTGGCTGAGTTGGACTTGAAGGATGAGTTGGTTGAGAAAAACATTCAGCTGGCCGCAGAGGTTTACGACGCAATATCCACCCCAGTGATAAATACGCAGGAAAGCGGATCTATCACCAGCGAGGTATCCCCACTAGATTACGAGCCAGTTTCCTATGAGGAAGTCATCCACCTAGACATAGTTAATCTCGGAAACTCGGCCCTAAGGCGGACGGGAAACTGGCGCATATTCAAGCCCATCGTAGACCCACAGAAGTGCACTGGATGCTTGGTGTGCGTTGTCTACTGCCCCGACTCGTGCATAACTCTGGACGAGAATAATAAGGCGGTTATAGACTATGACAACTGTAAGGGCTGCATGATATGTTTGAGAGAGTGCCCCCTGCGCGCCATTTATTCAGTTAGGGAGGTTAGGGTCTATGCGTGATATCAAGGTGATGGCGGGCAACGTGGCTGCTGTCGAGATGATGAGGGTTGAGATGTTGACGGGAAACGTGGCGGCCGCTTGGGCCGCCCGTCTAGCGGACGTGGACTATATACCGGCATATCCTATAACTCCGCAGACCGAGATAATTGAGACCCTCGCCAAATGGATAGGCGAGGGGGTTATGAAGGCTAAGCTGGTGCAGCTGGAGTCAGAGCACTCCATGCTCACAGCCGCCGGCACCGCCTCCCTGACAGGCGCTAGGGTCTTTACAGCCACATCTAGTCAAGGACTCTTCTACGGTTTCGAGATGCTTTATAATATCTCTGGATGGAGAGCCCCACTAGTCCTAGTTAATGTCTCACGGGGCGTTGCAGCGCCCGTGACCCTTGAGCCCGACCACAACGACGTATTAGCAGCGAGGGACAGCGGCTTCCTACAGTTCCACGCTGAGACCTGTCAGGATGTGCTGGACTTGATCCTGCTCGCCTACCGCGTCTCAGAGGATAGAAGGGTGAGACTCCCCTCAATTGTGAATATGGACGGCTTCTATCTCTCATTCACCCGAGAACCAGTCAACCTCCCAAGTCAAGAAACGGTGAAGGACTTTCTACCACCCTACACTCCCACCCTCCCATTCAGAGCCAGTAGACCAGTCGTCAAAGGCGCATCAGTGTTAGGCGGACACATCTACACATACTTTAAACACAACATTCACGAATCCATGAGAAGAGCTGTTGAGGTCTTCGATGAGGCGGCGAGACGCTATGCGGAATTGACGGGGAGGCTCCACAAGCCTGTCGAGGGATTCTGCCTCGAGGATGCCGAGTACGTCCTTGTAATGAGTAACTCCTTCACGACGATGGGTAAGAGGGCGGTGCTGAAGCTGAGAGAGAGGGGCGTCCCCGCAGGCTTGGTAAAGATAGTCATGTACAGGCCATTCCCGTCAACCCAGCTAGTCGAGCTCCTCAAGAATAGGAGGGCGGTGGCCGTTCTAGACCAAAACATCTCACTTGGAATGGGGGGAATAATATACCAAGAAGTGGCCGGCGCACTGTATCACCAGAGGAACAGGCCCGAGATATTGATGTCAGTTATTGGAGGGCTCGGCGGAAAATACATTTCACCGGAAGAGTTTGAATATATCTTCAATGCCCTACAGCATCCGGAGGGTAGGGAGCCGAATACACCACTGTTCCTATTTAGGAAGGACGAGTTAGAGAGTGTCAAGAAGGCATTGGGTCTAGCAGGCTTGGGTGGTGAGATGGGATGAGCGAGACAAGGTTTAAGACCCTCAGGGACGTTCCGCTCCAAGAGTATCTGGCGCCTGGCAATCCTTTATGCGCCGGCTGCGGCGCCACGCCTGTATTGAGAATGTTTCTGAAAGCCCTCGAGGGGAGGGCAGTTTTCGTCAATGCCGCCGGATGCTTCACACTACTACACGTCTATCCCTACACTCCCTTCAAGTCGAGCTGGATGTACACCGCCTTCGCCTCCGCGCCAGCAGGCGCTCAAGGAATCAGAGACGCTTTGGACATCCTCATCGAGAAGGGTAAAATCCCGCCGGAAGAAGACATCAAGGTTGTCTGCTTCACAGGCGACGGCGCCGCATACGACATAGGCCTACAAAGCTCCTCGGGAGCCATTGAGAGGGGGCTAGACTTCTACTACCTCGTCTATGATAATGAGGCCTACAGTAACACAGGGTTTCAGAAAAGTGGAGCAACACCATACGCCGCGTCCACCGCAACAACTATGCCAACAAAGCTTCAAAAAGAGGGGCACGCGGGATCGAAGAAAGACCTCTTCGAGATCTGGAGGAGCCACAAACCCCCCTACGTAGCAACCATAGCCCCCTCCCATATCGTAGACATGCTCAGAAAGATTGAAAGGGCATCAAGATACAGGGGCCCCAAACTCTTCATCTCATTCACCCCCTGCCCCACAGGCTGGTACCACGACACCTCAGAGAGCATAAGGATCTCAAAACTTGCCGTCGAGTGCGGGGTCTGGCCACTAAAAGAAGCGATATACGGCGAGGTAAGACACACCTATGCTCCAAGAGCCTTAAAACCAGTAGAGGAATACCTCAAAACACAGGGCAGATACAAACACCTCTTCCACCCGGAGAGACAGGAGCACGTAATCAAAGCCATACAGGAAAACGTATCCCAATACTGGCGAAGAGTCGCAAAGACTGAGAAACTTGACATCACCATACCTTCTCCCTAAAACATAAACAATTCAATATAGTGAAATGATAGGCAGATTAAAAGGTAGGGCGGGAAAGATAGCTTATGGCACCGGTAACCTGGGTCAAGCACTCATTTACCACATGATAGGGACTTTTCTAATATATTTCTACATAAACGAGGTCCGCCTAGATCCTGCCTTGGTCGGAGTTGGTTTTTCAGTCGCTTATGGTGTATGGAACGCTATAAATGACCCTATAGCTGGATATATCTCTGACAGAACTAGGACAAGGTGGGGGCGTAGAATACCATATGTCCTCTTTGGCACTCCACTGGTGGTGATATTCTTCACTCTAATTTGGCTCCCGCCAGTTAAAGATATTCCTCAATCGAGCCAGCACGATATTGGGCTTTTCCTCCACTTCCTCATCACTGTTGGGGTTTTTGAACTTATATACACTTTCGTCACTGTTGGCTGGAATTCGCTATTTCCGGAAATGTTTCAAGACCTTAAAGATAGGCTAGAGGTATCAATATACAGGCAAGTGACTGCCATGATAGGGCTAATCATTGGTTTTGTAATAGCACCACAGATAATATATCACTTCACCAGAGAGTTTGGCGCCATAAACGGATGGGCTTTAACGGGACTACTTTTAGGTTGCATCGCAGGCGGCTCCTTTACAATGTCTCTGCTCGGAAGCAGAGAGAAAAGGGAATTTAGCGTTGCTGGAACGCTTCCCATGGTCTCAGCATTTAGAACTACGCTTACCAACAGGTCTTTTATTACAGCTGCTCTTTGCATTTTGATGATTAGCTGGTCTTGGAGTTTACTTGCTGCAATAAGCCCATTTTTCGTCGAGTATTTTCTGGGTGGAACCATTGCCGATATAACTTTCATAAGCGCCCCCATTCTCCTTATGGCAATAATTTTTTATCCGTTCTGGAGGAAGATAGGGATTAAGTATGGAACAAAGAAAACATTGATCGCCTCTTACACAATAGCGACAGCAGTTGTTTTGATGTTTGTGCTAGTGGCAGACAGCGTTTTAGAGGCGATCGCAGTAATGATTTTTTATGGCATAGCAAATTCAGGAGTAAACCTAGTTAGGGAAATTTTGATTCCTGACGTTATTGATGAAGATGAGGTAAAAACCGGTTTTAGAAGGGAAGGGGTATATCTGGGAATGGCAGCATTCATCGATAGATTTGCACTAGGGCTTACCGGGATCAGTACGATCACTATTTTCAGCTGGAGCGGTTTCGCCCCAGGCACCGCACAACCGCCCCTTGTTATACTGCATATGCGGATTCTGACGGCCACGATTTTCATAATTGCACTGGCATGTTTTTTGACTGCCATGAAATTTTACCCATTGAGTGCTGAGAAAGTTAATGAGGTCAGAAGTATCCTCGAAAAGTTACGTAGGGAAAGGGGAATCGCTTAGATAATTACGCTCTTTCTCTTTAAGAGGACGATTTTAAGACGGTCTATCAATTACCGTACAGCAATTCAGACACCGGTCTAGAAAAAGGAAAGCTTAGGGTCTTCAAGAATATATAAGGCAGCAACTTTTATTTAACACATCGCATCAATAATATGTGGGTTGGCCTCACTAAGTGTTGAGGAGAAGAGTTTTTGGAGGGATATCTTGAGCACGATTGCGTTCTTCTCCCCTGCTATCAACCCTCTACAAAGAGAGTTCGGTATCAGCTCGAAGGATTTGTTGAGGAGGCTGGGGGAGGAGATGGGCCGTCAGGTCTCTGAGTCCATACACCTATCCGATCTGCAGGATGTATTCAACCATCTTTCAGAGGTCTGGCAAAGGCTGGTATTGGGGAGGCTCGAGATTGTAAGCCGCGATCCGTTAACGATCAGAATATCTGACTGCAGTATCTGCGGCCAAATACCTGGGCTCGGGAGGGTGTTTGAGTGCAGCTTCCACGAGGGTTTCTTCAGAGGCCTGCTCAGCCACCGGCTTAAGAGAGAGGTCAAGGTGTGGCAGGAGGCGGGGATCGCAGGGGAATCGGGTACGTGGACACGTATACTAAAGACTGACGCGAGCCTTTGAAATAAGTGGAGACTCTCCGATAACTATTGTGGTGGCAATATCGTTGGCTGTGTACTGAGTTAAACGCCTCTATGGAACATTTCGATGACTACGTAGTTTGCGAGTAGCTCAGCTATCTCGGGTGGGACGGATGCGAGGAGCTGGAATATAGGGCCCATCTCCTTGGGAAAGCCTCTCTCAAGGCCTAAGGTCTTGAGTATTTCCTCACCATGAGCCTTAAGGAATTTCTCCGCCTCGGTGTATAGTTTTGCCAGCGATGCTAGGTCCATCTCCGCCGGCATAAGTAATCCGAAGACGCTGCTGAAGATGCTTAGAAGCGCCTCTGCCTCCGTGGGCGGCATGCTCTTAACGGTTTCGGTGCACTCTTTAAGGTCTGAAATCATGGATTCTGCCGTCTTGTCGTGAATCGGTGTTATTGTGAGGTGGATGCTTGGCGGGATCTTCATACTCTCGATCCCCTTTTGAGGTAGTAGGGCCCAGCCTCTCTTCGCCATCTCGTCTGAGAGCTTGAAGATGTTGAGCTCGGGTGATGTGAATGCTGCGATGACTGTGGGCTCACCCAATACGCTATATCCCGCATCTTTAAACCCGTTCACAATCTTTCCTCTAGCGGAGATTATCTTCCGCGCAAGATCCATGTATCCCTCCTGCCCGAAAAACTGTAGCGTAGCCCATGCAGTGGCTAGCAGGGCCTCGGACCTTGAGGACAGAACTGCCGGGTTGACGATGGGGTATCCCGGCCAGCGGAGATTCGCAAACTGGGAGAATATCTTGGAGAACTTATCTCTGAAAAGGATGACGGAGGCTCCAATCGGTGTGTAGGCGTATTTATGAGGATCGAGTGAGATCGAAGAGACACCCTCAACTCTAAAGTCAAATTCAGGAACCCTGTCCCCCAACTCCCTCATGAATGGTAAAACAAATCCGCCGACGCAGGCGTCCACGTGTAGCCATACGCCTTTATCGACCGCAATCTCTGCCAAGTCTTTTATCGGGTCTATCGTGCCGAAGGGCCAGTTGGGCGCAGACCCGACTATCATCGCGGTGTTGTCTGTTAGAGCCTCGTTTATGGCGTTAGGATCGGCTGTGAAGGTGTTCTCATCTATTTTTACACGCTTCACCCTCATCGCCATGTATTCGGCGGCCTTGTCGTAGCAGGGGTGGCCGGTCACAGGCATAACGATCTCAGGCATCGTTAAGAACCCCTTCTTCAGAATGAAGCTGTCGCGAGCCGACTTGACAGCGAGGAAAACGCTCTCCGTCCCCCCGAAGGTGAAGGTCCCGGTTACTTGATCGTCCCCATGCATTAGGGAGACTGCATAGTCGACAATGTCCTTCTCCATCCTTATCGAGCTTGGAAACTCTGTAAAGTCGAGCATGTTTTTAAAAGCAAACCTCTTAAACACCTCAAAGACAACCTCCCTCATCTCCTCGACACCAGGTTCAAAGGCGATTGTAAAGAGCCTCCCACCATAAGGGTCGAGATCATCCCTCTCATACTCCCTCAGCTTCTCCAGGATTTCATCCCTGCCTAACCCCTTCTTTCCGAGGACAGGCCTCATAACGTGTCACAAAGAACGGTTGCAAATCAGTAGATAAGGCTTTATGGGGGACGGAGCCCTAGCTATGACAGATGCGCCACCGCCAAGGAGAAGACCATATACGCGCGGGGTAAGAGGATAAACCCGGCTAAGAGAAGGACCTGCCTAGATCAATGGTCCGTTTCGATGCTGATTATAATTTATTAGGCGAGACAATGTGGTTATAGTAAAATACGTATGGATATATTTGCATTAAATTTTCTGTTAGCATTATATGTTTTGAGACACCGGTTAAAATCTTGGACATGAGATGGATGTACGCGGAAAATGTCCCAGAAGCCCGTTTTTAGTAGGAGGTCGTTCCTGCAAGGTCTAGCCGCCGGCGTCGTTGTGGGTGGTGCAGCAGTAGGAGCATCTTGGGGAGTTTTCCAACAAATGCAACCCGTGTATTGGAAGCCCCCCGAGAGATGGGATTTAGAGTCTGACGTGGTTGTGGTTGGCTTTGGAGTCGCCGGCTCGGCAGCAGCCATAGAAGCCGCCGCCAACGGTGCGTCGGTCATCGTAATCGATAAGTCTTCAACGCCCGGGGGCAACGGCGTAATGTCTGGAGGTAACATGGGTGTTGTAAACTCATCCATCCAAAAAGAGAAAAACATGCAAACCGACCCAGCTCAATGGTATAAAGGAGTACAGGCATTAATGAAGGCGACTCATTGGGAGCCACCTTTCCCAGACAGGGACATGAAATATGTCGAGAACGTGGGTACAGATGTTGGAGACTGGCTTCCCACACTGGGTGTAGAGTATGACTTAGTAACACCCACGTTGCTAAGGGCTAAGGGAGGAGGCCCGGCGCTTGTTTCAGCGCTCCAGAAAGCCGCGAAGGATAGGGGGGTGAGGGTTGAGACAGAGTTAAAGGTTGTACAGTTGGTTGCACGTCCTGATACAACCATGGTTATGGGCGTTGTCGGGGAGCGGAATGGAAACAGAGTCTTCGTCAAAGCCCGTAGGGCTGTGGTATTGACGACTGGCAGTTTCTCAGCAAACAAAGACCTGCTAAAACACCTCAGCCCTGTAGGATATCACGCAGTCCCAATAACCTCCGCTGTAAGCACGGGTGATGGACTATTAATGGCACAGGCCTTAGGAGCCGCAATCATAAACACATACCACATCAGCGGATTTCCCGCCATAGCAAAGATCAATTCAAGATACAGGTACAGGGGAATATCGGCCATCTTCGTCAACGAGAAAGGCCATAGATTCGTCAACGAGGGTGCACACTTCGATATATTGAATGAGGAGATATTTTACCAGCCCGGCAGCCACGCATGGCTTGTTACAGACAGTGAACAGGTTAAGAAGAGTACAGGAAAGGGAATAAGCACGGCTTTCTCTGAAGACCTCTCAAAAGAGGTGGCCCAGGGCGTCGTAATAAAAGCTGACTCACTCGAGGCATTAGCAGACGCGATAAAGGTTAACAAGGTAAACTTTTTGAAAACAGTAGAAGCATGGAATGAATGGGCTAATAAAGACAAGAAGGACCCCGATTTCGGCAGAGCAGACTCACCAGATTTCACATTTTCACCGATTCAGACACCACCATTCTACGCAGTCGAGCTTGTGCCCAGTATATCCGAGACCAATGGGGGGCTGATGGCTGATGCCGAGTCGCGCGTAATCAATGTCGAAGGAAAGCCCATTCCAAGGCTTTACGCAGCAGGAGACGTTGCAGCCGAGGGACTCATATCCCATCTAGGCGAGGCCATCTTCTTTGGCAGGGTCGCTGGTAGAAACGCAGCAAGAGAGCAACCATGGACATAAAAAACCTCCCCACACACCACTCCCTCTTTTTTTCAATAACTATAATCCTCACGCTTCTCTTAGTAACCAATGTCACTTATGCTCAACAGTCTATAGTGATCAAGGTATACACTGCTAAGAAAACTCCAGTCATCGACGGTGTTATCTCAGAGGGTGAATGGGATGACGTGCCGCTCCTCAGAGAGTCTGTTACAAAAGCCAGCATCGCCTTCAAACATGATGACCAACATCTTTACTTCTTAGCCATCTTCGAGAGCCCTAGCCCAACCACACGCGACTATTTTGGCTTAGAGTTTGACCCCGACGGAGATCAAGCACACATGGGCAGTGAAGAAGTCCCAGATTACTCTATACTCATTAGCCCATCCTATGGGGACAACCATGCGAGGGAGGCCCTCCTCCTAGGACCTGTAAAACCGATACTATACGAAGAGCTAGGACTTGTAAGCAACGTAGTTGCAAAGATGGAGTGCTACGATAAGCGTTGCGTGGTTGAGGGGGCGCGACCGCTCAGCATGGATGCGAGGAATATGCTGGAGCTCACCCCTGAAAAGCCTGTTGGCATAGGCTTTGCCGTAGGCCAGTTTGGTAAAGGGATAGAACACCGCGCAACAGACATGGCTTCATACGTCCTAGTTCTTGTCCAGGAAGAATTTGTAGGAAAGGCTGAAGAGGTTTTTGACTTCTATGGAGCAGTTTCAGAATACGGCCCCTATGCTTGGTACGTGGCCGTAGCAGGTGTTCTAGCCCATCTCGCTAGAAGAAGAGCCTGGAAAGCTCCCCGACACAGCGAGACAGCCGTCCTTGAAAGGCATATCAGGGAGGCTAGAATAGCGCATTGGATAAGGGTCGCTGTATTAACCGTCATGATTATAACGGGATTAAGCATACTGTTTAAACTACCCCTCTTCGGCGGGCTAAGCAGGGACATACACATATGGTTCGCGTTCGCAATCCTGCTAGCTGACCTTCCCCTCCACATCTACTCCATGATGAGGAAGGGCGAGTGGAGACAGCTATTACTGCTCAATAAAGACGACGTCTATGTAACTTTCACTATTGTCAAAAACTTTCTAGGATTAACGAAAGAATATCCACCCCACGCTGTCTACGACGCTAAATCAAAAACATACTACATGGGGAGGAAATACTGTTCGCTGCAGAAGCCCTTGGTATGGTTCTACTTCATAGCCCTAGCAGTTTTCGGGCTGACAGGCTTTGCCATGGCATATCCAAGCCTCTTCCCATGGGTTTTCACCCTACTAGGCGGAGGACTAAACGTCAGGGCCCTACACCTGCTCTTCTTCTACCTATTCACCGGAGTCTTCTTCGCCCACATCTATCTCTCACTCATACCTGAAAACTGGAACAGATTGAGGGCTATAATCACCGGTTCATGCAAAATCCCAGTGATTAGCCAGTGATCCGCTCACCCGGCATCACAGATCAAGGTCAAGCCAGCTACAGATCTTTAACAACGCTGATAGATCACACAATAGTTGATTAAAGAGATTTATACGGCAAAAATCCATATAAACTAGTGATATTGATGTTTGACGACCGCCTTAGGGAGAGGGTCAATAGTTTTCTGCCAGGTTTCCTGAGATGGTTAGAGAATGATGAAGCTAAGGAGTTCTTGAAGGAGAGGGAGGCTAGGGAGGGGGAGTTTAGAAGACTCCTTGATGAGAAAGCTATAGACCAGCTCACCGAGCTAGAAATCAGACAGATTATTGGTTCACTATGGGCCTATATCTGGTGGACTAACAAAGACCGAGTTGCGGACAGACTCGTAGAGAGCACCGACATCGCCACTTTTAAGTCCGAG
>CAKZUF010000027.1 GCA_937921685.1 uncultured archaeon | reverse complement strand
TATCCGCTCCTCGATCGCGGCTATGTATTTAGGGATATACGCGCCGACGAGGAAGTCTTCAAACTCGTAGTCTGAAACCCTTCTAACCGCCTCTGCCACAACAGCGTCGATCACCTCGTCTGTGAGCCTATCTAGGCAGATAGGGCATGTTTTCTTCTCGACTCCAAGTCCACGGCTTAACGCCTCATCTTGTGCCATCCTATACCCTGACTCTGATAGCACCTTGATCAGAGCCGTGGCCTCCTCTTGGTGCCGGTCTAGCAGGGCGCGAGCCTCATCCAGCAGCTCCGCCTTAATAACTTCACCTGTGTTGAGGGATTCTGAGCTAGGCCTGTTTGGGGCTAGGAGCCTTCCTAAACACCTGTTGCAAAGCCGATATTTTATGAGAATCTGCCTAGCCTTTGAGAGCGTCTCTCTCAAACTCCCTACGCCCCAGCCCAAGAAGGAGGTCACGCGGCATCCTGCCGGCGCTACGCTTCAGCGTCTTCATCAGACGCTTAGTCTCGTTATAGCGCTTGATTAGTTGTTTAACATCCCTTTCAGTCACGCCTGCACCCCTCGCAATCCTTCTGGCCCTTGACGAGTCTATTATTGTAGGGTCTCGCCTCTCCTCTGGTGTCATGGAGTTCACCACTGCCTCCCACCTCTTCACCTGCTCCTCCAACCCCTCAACGTCTATCGACTTAACCTTAGGGAGTGGGAGCATCGAGAGGAGTTTATCGAGAGGCCCCATCTTGGCGACCTCTTTCAACTGGTTTACCATGTCGGGCAGAGTGAACCGCCCACTCATCATCTTCTCCGCCGCGTCCTCGGAGATCTTCACCTCTGCGAGCCTCACCCTCTCGACGAGGCCGGCTATGTCGGGCATGCCGAGTAGCCGCGCCAAGTATCTGTCGGCTGAGAATGTCTCTATGTCTTCAATGCGTTCTCCCGTCCCTATGAAGCGGATGGGCGCGCCTGTTGCAGCAACGGCCGAGAGCGCGCCGCCCGCCCTAGCGGATGTGTCCATCTTCGTTAGCATAACCCAGCCAATCTTAGCTACGCGGTTGAAAGCCTCGGCCTGGCTCCTCGCCCTCTGTCCAATGGTTGCGTCCAATACGAGGACAACCTCATCCGGTCTCAGCGTCTTTAGTATCTCTTCCATCTCCCTCATAAGCGAGTCCTGGTCCTTATGCCTGCCCGCAGTGTCGACTATTATTACGTCGAGGCCCCTCGACTTTAGGCTCTCTATACCCCGCCTCGCTATTGAGGTGGGGTCTGAGGAGTCTGCCTCTCCGTATACTGGGATGGCCTTGTCCTGGAGGAGCTGTTGAAGCTGTATGAGGGCTGCGGGCCTGTAGGTGTCTGCGCAGACAACCCCCACCTTATACCCGTGCTTGGCTAGGTAGTATGAGAGCTTGGCGACACTGGTTGTCTTCCCCGACCCCTGTATGCCGACCGTCACCAGCACGTGTGGCCTGCCCCGGGGCTTGTAGGGGGGCTGGACACCGCCAAGAAGCCTCACAAGCTCTTCATAGAGTATCTTGAAGATGTGGTCCCTTCTCGAGACTCCTGGTGGCGGCCTGGACTCGGCTGCTTTTCTCCGGATATTCTCCGAGAGTTCCATGACCAGCTCAACATTCACGTCTGCGGAGAGCAGGGCTCTCTGAATGTCCCTGATAAGCTCCTCTAGAGCCTCCTTATCATGTGAAGCCTGACCCATGAAGCGGGAGATCGCCTTTCTAAGCGCCTCACCTACGTCCATCCCGCAGCCCCACCCTACAAACTCAAGCCCCTACCCAGATTATAAAGCCGCCCAACCAACCTCCCCCTCAGACGGCGGGTTCTGGGCCGCGCGGTCTAGCGTGGCTCAGAACCCAGCTAGTAAACAATTTATCTAGGAGCAGTTAGCTCGTAAGACTAGGCGATGATGTGGGACTCAGGGAGGATAGTCCTTGATGAATTTTCCTGGGGTATCTGAGCCCTTCTCTAAGGCTGCCCCACTACCTCACCTTTATGGGGATCTTCCGCTCAGGTATCGCAGGCGGTTTGAGCATGAGGTTTGAGACGACTAGGCCTAGGGCGCTGAGGGCTGCCACTGTGATGAAGACAGGTGAATAGTGTCCCAGTAGTTCCCAGAGAGACGCTGATAGTGTTGGACCGGCTAGGGCCGAGGCCCCATAGGCTGTGAACACGATTCCATAGTTAACCGACAGGTTCTGAATGCCGAAGAAAAGTGATGTAGCCTTGGGTGCTAGGGCTAGCCAACCACCGAAGACTAGCCAGAGGATCGAATAGGAGATGATGTAGATGGGGAGTGTACTTGCCTGTGTCGCCAACAAGGCCGCAGCGATGGCCAGTAAGAAGGAGATGCTGGACACGACATTTATCTTCATCCTGTCCGCGAGGTATCCGAATAAGGGCCTCCCAAGCCCGTTGAATATTGCAAAGACCCCGGTGGCAGCAGCGGCCAGCTCGGGGCTTAGCCTAACAACCTCCTGCCCAAACTTAGCAGCCTGGCTTATCGCAATAAATCCCCCCAGAGTACCAAGCGCATATGCAAGCCAGAGTCCCGCGAAACTCTTCGACCTAACCATCATGCCCGGTGTGAACTCCCTTAGCCCTGTCGGCTGCTGTAAGTCAGCTCTTGGCTGACCCCCGCGCTTCTCAAGCCTCGGAAGTGACATCAGGGGTGAAAGGGCGAGAAGTATTAGCCCATAGCCCACTCCAAGTATGATGAACGAGTTCTTTACACCTTGGCTGGCTATTAGATAATTCGCGAGTGGGGCTGTTACGAGGGGTGAGATGCCGAAGCCCAAGACAGTTAGGCCTACCGCCAACCCCCTCCTTTCAGGGACCCAGTGGCTCGAGACAGTGATTGTCGAGTTATAGATCAGTGCAACCCCAGACCCAGCCAAGACACCATAAAAGAGAATGACATATAACAAGGGAGATTGTGTCTCTAGTGCAAGACCGGATAAAATCCAACCTAAACCCACCAGCATCGCACCCAACAACACAACACGCCTCGAACTGTAGGTCCTCAAAATACTGCCACCGAGCGGCATACAGATCGCAAAGAATAGGAGAAAGATCGAGAAGGGTATACCTGATTCAAAGCCACCCCAGCCCAGAAGCACCTCAAGAGGCTTCCTAAACACACTCCAGCTATAAATGGTTCCCAAAAGCAGGTTGGCAACAAGACCGGCGAAGACATACACCCACCTATTTGCCATATGAAAACACCAAACAAATCGTACAATAGTTTATATTTTAACTAATTTTAAAAAACGCATACTATACTATAACCATGAGTAATAAAGAATAAAGATGAATGCGAAGCACCTTTTGTGGGCCCGGTGGGATTTGAACCCACGACCTTCCGGTTATCAGCCGGACGCTCCAGCCAGGCTGAGCTACGGGCCCAAGAATACGTCATTGAATGTGTATATAAGTTTGAGGGAAAATCTAAGGATTAAACTATCTATCCCTAGCTCACCAACAATTGGGAGAGCCATATAAGGCCGTGACATAGGCTGATGAGGCGCTGATGTTCTAGTAACCCCTACCGGTGGCCAGCCCTACTGCGGTGGAAAAGTCTTATGAGAGCTGGGCATCAAACGTTCCGAAGGCTAAGAACGAGAATTTCTTCAACAGCGCATCTATTTCGCGGTATCTAACTCTACTACCCAATGACTTGAGCCTACATCCATTCTTGCCTTGGGGGACGTCAAGGAAAATGTCACCTTATCAAATATAACATCAACAGAATTACTCGTGAACGGGTCAAGCCATACCGCCTATCCCCGATCGAAGAAACGGTAAACGTATATCGAGTCCATTCTGTCAAGGTTTTTGAAGCATGTCAGGAGTAGCCTCGTCATAGGCTTCTTCAACCCATCATCGAAATCACAATCACCATCCCTCATAGCCTTTGGACGCTCATGAAGGATGTCTGGGCCATAACAAGAATAGATTTGAAGACTAAGAGTAGAATTGGCATCAGCTCGGAAAAATGCGGTAAGAGAGCTCGAGTCAGAGCGCGGTAGCCGAGGGATGGAGGGTACTGTAGATGGTGAGCGACATCAAGGTTAGGAGGGCTTGGAGACTGGAGGAGTGGTAAACCGTGGATATGGAGCTCTATAGGCTCGGTGATGTAAGAATAGTTTACGTCTCGTCATCCAAGTGGGTTATAGGCGAGAGGGGGAGGATGATGAATAAAACAGTCTCTCAGCTTATGTTGCAATGTCACTACTTTACTGACAACACGTCTATTTTTTGGTGCCTCTGCTAGAGCATGGAGCTGGCTGTGGGTTACGTGAGAGTCAAGGCTTTCGTAGGGAATGTTGATAGGACCTCAACCGTGGAACTCGACTTCCTATTTGACACCGGGGCCTTCTACACAGTGATTCCACAGGCAATCGCTGAAGAGCTGGGAATCAGGCCGTATGCTAAGACCAGCTTAACGCTGGCCGATAAGCGGGTTGTCGAAGCCGGCGTATCCCTCGCCTACATGAGGATGCTGGATAGGGAGGGGATACTCCCCGTAGTAATCTTGGAATCCCCGGAGCCGTTACTCGGCACCACAGCCCTCGAGGGGCTCGGATTAAAGGTGGACCCGTCAACAGGGAATGTGGAGCACTCCAGACCATACGGGTTGGCACTACTCTGATTCTCGAATCCATCCCCGTATTTCGCCAGCAGCGGAGATCATTGGAAGTTTACTGGATATAGACGGCTAGCCATGCTTGTCCAGACAATGTCTATCAGGGAATCCAACCTTTTTAAACTCAAAACCAATCTTAGCGCCCTCCACTCGTCACTTAGCGCTTCAGGAGCCGGTGGCGAGATTACCGTGATGCGAAGATAAAAGAGGGGGTAATCTAGGATGATTATGGGCTGAATGTTGCTGGAGCGTGAGCAGTTTTGAATGTGAACACTGATTTTATCGAGGCAAGGATTATGGAGATTAATGATGCGATTCAGATGATTAAAAGGCTGGCAGATAAAGGGTTTGAAGAATTAAACGTCTACGAAAGGCTTTCAATAAGATACTTAGTTATACAGCTCGTTGAGTCGTCGGTGAGCATGTGCTTGCACGTGCTTATGAATGTCTTCGGCGAGAGGGCTGAAGGTTATTCTGAATGTTTCGCCAGGCTAGGAGCTAAAGAAGTAATACCTAGGGAGTTGGCTGAAAAGCTCTCAGCGGCTGCTAGACTAAGAAACCTTCTAGTCCGTAGATACTGGACTGTCGACGATAAGAAGGTTTATGAGAGCATTAAGGTCGGCCTAATGGATTTCGAGAAATACGTGTCCTATATAAGGAACTTCTTGGCAGCTGATCCTGATGTAGATGAAGCTTTTTCAAAATTCAAATATTATGAGCTTTCTCCGAAAGAGAAGGCCAAGCTTATAGAATCTCTATACAAGGAGCTTAGACCCATTGATGGAGTGGTCTTCGCCTATATCCATGGAGGCTTCGTAGAAAGATCATTCTTCAGAGATATTGACATCGCAGTATGGGTAAAGGATCCTAAAAAAGCATTCTACTACACGGTCAGCCTATCTGCAAGCCTAGAGACTAGGATCGGATATCCAATAGACCTGCACGTATTAAACGAGGCGCCGCTCCCGCTCAAATATCACGTCTTCACGAGAGGGAAACTTCTGTTCTCGAGAGATGAGATACTCAGAACAATCATAATTGATGAAACATTAAGGAGATACATAGACTTCAAGGAATTGGCTAGAAGATTGCACATCTCTGAGAGAAACGGTACTTAATCCCCACCATGGGCGGGAAGGAAAATCAGAAAGTCAGCCGGCCTGGCTCTGAGACGAATCGTCGACTAGTCTAGATACTTGTCAGGTTATTCATTTTTGGCGGGTCGCTATAAAGGCTACACACAGACTGTAACGGCGCCATAAACATACCTAAGCGGGCTTCGGGGCAGGTCTCCATAATAGGAGGCCCCCTCGACAGGGTCCAAAACTCGATACAATGATGCATGGCCTGAGGAATCGCGGGTCTCCTAGCTTTAGCCATAGAGAGTGTCAAAGGCTCATAATTAGTGGAGGTGTATGAGGCGCTACTGAGGTTTTTAGGCTGTCGCCTGTTTATTGATATATTAAAAAAGCAGCCATTAATGGTCGGCGAAGTTAATACATATAGGATGACGTTGGTATGTCTTTGCAGGGAATGTCTGATGCTGACCGTCTTGTCGACAAGGTATTAGCCGGAGACACCAGATCCCTTGCAAGAGCTATCAGTATTGTGGAGGTGCGTGGCGGAGAGGCCGAGTCCATCCTGTCAAGGCTCTCGAAGCATGTCAGGGGCAGCCCCGTCATAGGCTTCTCCGGCCCTCCGGGGTCGGGGAAAAGCACCCTCATAGGCAGAATCGGTGAATATTTGAGGGGCAGTGGTTTGAGGGTGGCTGTTCTGGCGATAGACCCTTCAAGCCCATTCACGGGTGGAGCGGTTTTAGGTGACAGGGTTAGGATGGTGTCGATCGCTTCTGCGCCGGGCGTGTTTATCAGGAGCATGGCTACGCGTGGTGCGAGGGGTGGGGTTGTAGCGTATGTGAGGTCTGTTATCCGCGTCCTTGATGCCTCAGGTTTTGACGTCATATTGGTGGAGACCGCAGGGGCTGGGCAGACCGATGTATCCATCAATGATGTCGCAGACGTGGTGGCTATAGTTGTTACACCCGATATGGGGGATAGTATCCAGGCCATAAAAGCGGGCCTCCTCGAAATAGGCGATGTCTACGTCGTCAACAAGGCGGATGATTCTAGAAGCTCTTACATAGCTTCAATGCTCGAGGCTATGCTTGGCAGGGGCGGAGACAGGCCGGTTGTCTTGAGGACGATTGCAACGCGTGGTGAGGGTGTAGATGTGCTGGCTGAAACACTCTTGAGAAAGTGGGAGCAGCTCAAAGCTGACGGCGGGCTTCAGGCCAGGAGAAGGCGACAGAACATAGCGGAGGTGGCGGCCTTGATTATGGAGGACTTTAGAGTCGCGGTTGAAACGTTTTCCTCGGATAAGGAGTTTATAGCTGAGGTCGAGAGACTTGTAGCTGAGGGCCTTGACCCAAAGGCTGTAGCCCGAAAAATGATGGACAGAGTATTAGAATGGGCGAGGAAGATATAGTGTTTATAAGCCTCTGAGGCACTAGATGTTTCGTGGCAGGAATATCTGAGCGTCTCAGCCAGTATAGTGTTAAGCGCCTCCCCTACTGGAGAGATAAGCTCGAATCCCTCAACAGGAGGCGCATGGTCTCCCCGATGTATAGGGCTGACTTTTTGGAAAGGCTCGAACAAAGTTTTAAGGATTGGGGTAAGCGGTATGCCGAGGCAGCGGCAGCCGGTGAGCGGAAAAGCCTCTTTAAAACACCCTCAGGATTCGAGGTCAAGCCCCTATACACCCCACTTGACGTTAAATGGCTCGACTATGAGAGTGACCTAGGATTCTCGGGGCAATACCCATTCACACGCGGCGTCTATACCACAATGTACAGGGGCAGGCTATGGACTATGAGACAGTTCGCAGGCTTTGGAACGCCTGAAGACACTAACAAGCGTTTCCGCTTCCTCTTGGAGCACGGTGAGACGGGTCTAAGCATCGCCTTCGACACACCCACCCTCTATGGCTATGACCCCGATAACCCGAGATGTGAGGGAGAAGTTGGGAAATGCGGAGTCTCCGTCGCCACGGTCAGAGACATGGAGATAATCTTTGATGGAATTCCGCTAGATAAGGTGAGCGTATCGATGACGATAAACGCGCCCGCCGCGGTGCTTTTGGCCATGCTAATAGCTGTCGCCGAGAAGCAGGGGGTTCCGATGAGGATGCTTAGGGGGACTACCCAGACAGACATCCTAAAAGAGTTCATAGCCCAGAAGGAGTGGGCCTTTACGCCCGAGGCTCACCTCCGCATAATAAGAGACATGATGGAGTTTTGCACGAAGAACATGCCCTACTGGCACTACATCAGCATCAGCGGCTACCATATACGCGAGGCAGGAGCGACGGCGTTGCAGGAGTTGGCATTCACACTGATGGATGGATTCACATACGTCGATTTGGGGATCAGCTCGGGGATGAGCGTCGACCAGTTTGCCCCACGTTTCTCATTCTTCTTCAACTCAACAATCTATTTCTTTGAGGAGATAGCGAAATTCAGGGCGGCGAGAAAGATATGGGCGACTGTTTTGAAGGAGTTCTACGGCGCGAAAGACCCTAGGTCTATGACGCTGAGGTTCCACACCCAGACATCGGGCGCGTCGCTAACGTGGCAGCAGCCGCTTAACAACATCGTCAGGACAACTGTGGAGGCTCTTGCAGCAGTGCTTGGTGGAACTCAATCGCTTCATACAAACTCTTACGATGAGGCCTGGGCCCTCCCCACCGAGGAGGCGGTTCTCGTGGCTCTGAGAACACAGCAGATAATAGCCGAGGAGACCGGTGTGGCTGACACGATAGACCCCCTCGCTGGATCCTACTATGTTGAGTGGCTGACGGAGCAGATGGTGGAAGGGGCGTTCAGGTATTTTGAGAAAATCGACGAGCTTGGGGGAATGCTTGAGGCGATAAAGGCCGGCTATCCTCAGAGGGAGATACACGAGTCGGCCTACAGGACCCAGCTCGCCTTCGAGAGGGGGGAGGAGGTGCTGGTAGGGGTTAACAAATACACCATCCCCGAAGAGAGGCCGATAAGGTATCTAGTAGTCGATGAAAAAGTTGTGAAGAAGCAGGTTGAGAGGCTTCAGCAGGTGAAGAGGGAAAGAGATTCTGAGAAAGTTAAGAGAGCCCTTGAAAACCTTCGGAAAGCATTTGAGGACGAAAACGTCAATGTCATGCCCTACATTATAGAGGCAGTCAAGAGCTATGCGACGCTGGAGGAGATAATGAATGTTGGGCGGGAAGTATTCGGGACCTGGAGCGAGCCGTTGATAATCTAGTCACCCATTACACACCCTCCCTCCACCTCTCCTTCCTAACCCTCTCAACTATATGGTCTATGATTGTTTGGAGGGGTGTGCCGGGTCCGAAGTTTCCCGTAATTCCCTCCCTCTCCAAGATTGGTTTATGCTCTGGCGGTATGATGCCGCCCCCCACGACCAGTATGTCGCCGGCATTCCTCTCCCTCAATAGCCTAGCAACCCTGATGAAGTTTGGGATATGGTCTGCGTTGTGAAGGCTAAGAGCCACCACATCAACGTCCTCTTGTATTGCTGTCTCAACCACCTCTTCAGGGCTCCTCAGAATCCCGCCATAAACAACCTCAAACCCCGCATCCCTAAACGCCCTCGCAAGAATTAAGAGCCCCCGGTCATGCCCATCTAGCCCAGGCTTAGCAAGCAAAATCCGAATCTTCCTAGGACGTGTGGTCTGACCCGCCACAATTACAAAATGCCTGCAGATGTAATTAAATTTTGGCCCTCATAGTGTTATCAACATCTGGTTGAGGCGCTTAAGCCCACCTTAGCCGACACCCACTAGACCATTAGCTCGTCTAGCTTCGTGGACTGCAGCCCCTCCGGTTATTACTACACACTTTGCGTTTATGAAGTCTTCAACCGGAATATATATAGGATTAAAAGCCGGCTCACCATCTTTGCATGTCTCAACAAAATCAACGTAGTGTCCAGACAAGAGACCTATCCAGGTGCCGGAGGTATCAGCAACCTACTTGGATAAGCAGATGACATCTTTAAAGCCTATGCTAAAAGGCCACCGCTTAATCCTCGTCTCCTCTCTTAACTTCTCCTCTCATTATAGAGAGCATAACTGCAGCGGATAGGATTGAGAATATTATTGATATTGACAACCATACCGGTATTTCGACGAATTGTGCTATGAATATTTTGATTCCCAAGAAGAATAAAATGCCTGCGAGAGCGGGCTCAACATATTTGAATCTAAACATTGTGATAGCTATTAGAGAGTATAGCGCTCTCAGGCCTAGGATTGCGGAGATGTTAGAGGTATATGCTAGGAAAAAGTTCGACGTAATAGCTATAACAGCTGGAATAGAATCGAACGCGAATACTATGTCTGATGTCTCAATTGCAAGTAGAGCTAGGAGTAGTGGGGTAAAAATTAATCTCCTATCCCTTTTTGAACGGACAATAAACTTGGCCCCCTCATAATAGTCAGCTATGGGAAGGAATCTCTGAGCAAATTTTACAACAGGGTTCCTTGAAGGATCTACTTTTACTTCCCCCGCTCTGAGTAGTTTGTATCCCGCGTATATTAATACTGCACCGAAAATGTATACAGTCCAGTGGAATTGCTCTATTAGCCATAGTCCCCCAGCTATGAATCCTGCTCTTAAAACGATTGCCGTAATTATTCCAACGTATAGTACAATAGGCTGTACTCGGGGCAGGACTGCGAAATAGCTGAAGATTAATGCGAAGACAAATAAGTTATCCATGCTCAAACTCTTCTCTACTACGAATGCCGCATAGTACAATCCTAAGGCATGAAGTTTATCTTCTGGGGCTGCAAACCAGTATACAAACGCCCCCCACGCCAATCCTACCGCTATCCATAGAGCTGACCAAGCAGCTGCCTCCCTATACGTCATCGCGTGTTTTCTTCTAACGCCCGCGAGAAGGTCTATCGCTATGAAGAATAGTATTACTGCGTGGTATAGTTCCCAGAACCACAATGGCGCTTCTATATGAGTTGAAAGCTCGGCCGAGTCTACACCCATATATTTCAGCGAGAAAGCGGGTCTTCAGCGAATTTAAAAACATTCCCATTGAAAAATCGATACCTAAACCCCTCCAGCTATGCTATCAAACCATGTGGTTGGGGCGGAGAAAGCGCCTGCCCGCACACTATCTCTTTTAACACCCACCCTTATCATAGGTCTGGGCCTGGAATACTTGATTGAGGGTGACTACGTCTATGTAGGCGAGCTGGGGTTTATGGCTGTCAAAGGTGTTTCACACCCTCCCGGCAAGGTCGTTGCCTTTCCGCGTCTAGGACGGGCAGCCACTCTAGAGGAGGTTTATGCCTTCATAGAGGATAGGGTTCGGGGCTGGCTTGTCTTCGACGACCACTCGGGGCAGGTTCTACCCCAGATCCCTGTTGAAAGTGTGGAGAGGCATCTCTCCTCGCTGGAGGGATTCCGAAGCCTACAGCCAGTCGACCGGCTGACCAGCACGGCCTTGGAGCTTGGGAGAGTCCTCTCAGAGGAGGGAGGCCTCCCCCGCGAGTCGATAGGAATCTCCGGGTCCATCCTCTTGAAGGCGCATAAGAGGGGGTCAGATATCGACATAGTCTTGGTGGAGCCTCGAGGGTTTAGAGCCCTAGAGGCCTTGAAAGAGCTCAGGGCCCGTGGAGTAACGGAGGCCGTGACGCGTGAACACGCACATGACTTGGCCTCCAAGCGTAGAGACTCTAAGCTTGGCCTCGAGGTATGGCTCATGCATGAGGGGCGGAAATATACGTACGGCTTGTTCAGGGGGGTGGTCTATTCTGCCAAGATTGTGCAGCGGCCCGAGGATTTCTGGGAGCCCTGGGGGACGGCCAGGTGGAGGGAGTTGGGCTATGTTGAGGTGAGGGGTGTGGTTGAGGAAGACTCGCTCGGCTGCTATACGCCTATGAAGCTGAGGGTCACTGTCGATGAGGTGCTTGAGGGCGGCGAAATGGCCTATAAGTGTGGAGAAGTGGTGTCCTATAGGTCTAGGTTTGCGGAGCAGGTTTCTGCGGGAGAGCGCTTCGCCGCGAGGGGAAGGCTCGAGACCGACCTCGTAACTGGAAGGATCAGAATATTCATCGGAAACATGCCCAACGACTATATCGTCTCCGAAAACGTTATGCGTAAAATATAGTTATAACTCTGACAAAAGAGGTTGTTTTAAGCGGGAATGCAGAAGGCCGGAGACCATGACGTATCAGTCAGAGACCACGACTACTTCGAGACGACCGACGGCTGGATCTTCATGGTTTTAGGCGATATTCATCCGGAGGGGCGGGTGTGGAGCCTCCTCAAATACGTGCCAGGAAACGGTATCTGGGGGAACGGCGAGAAAAAATATATCCGTGTAATCCGACAATACACTGTTTCAGAGCTTCTAAAAGTAATCAGCTTCCTAGAAGAGATGCAGCCAAGCTATGTGTACCACGATCCTACGGTTGGCGCCAGGGTCATCGCACCACCTACAAGCAATATCACCAAAGTATACAGCTCTAGGAGGCGGCTCATAGAGCTGTTGAATAGGCCCACCAGCAGCCGCCTTGAAAGACTTCTGGTCTCGCTCGTTGAGCGGCTCTCAGAGGTCTCCGGCGTCCCTATAGATTGTTTCGGCGTCACCGGGTCAATTCTTCCTGGAATACATCACCAAGACTCAGACATAGACCTGGTGGTTTATGGCACGGATAATTTGTGGAGGGTTCTCGAAGCGCTAAATGAGCTGCATCGTGAAGGTGAGGTCGCCCTACAGGGTGGTAGCGATCCTGAGGGATGGGTTGTCCGCGCATCATCAAGATACCCTGTTCCAGCGAGAGACCTGCGCAGACTTGCATCCAACGTCATAAACAAGGGAGTATACAGCGGAGTCCTCTTCTCAATACACGGTGTGCGTGGGATGCCTGCGTACAGGTATGGCGAGGTAGTCTACTCCGCGTTGGGAATGGCTCGGGTTAGGGCCAGGGTGGTTGACGTGCGGGAGTCGCTTTTTACACCCGCGGTGTATTTTGTCGAGGATGAGGGTGGGAGTATTGACAGAATTGTATGTTATGACATGATGTTGGCAGGTGTTTTGAGGGAAGGTGACTCCGTCGAGGCTTATGGGAAGCTTGAGCTGGCGCGGCGGAACGGTGAGGAGGCTTGGAGGCAGATACTTATAGGCTCTTATGAGGGGGCTGGCAGGGAATATATCAGAATACTTTAACACTCCTCTATCTTCTCAGCTCCCTCTCCACCGACCTAAACATCCAGACCTGAGTCCAGATAGGTGTCCAGGGAAGCATTGTGAGCTGGAACTTGCTATCTAAAGCTCCCTCCACGACCTCAGGCCTTCCCTTCGACAGATAACCTTTAGCAATCAGTGATGCGTATCTCTCGGCGTCCTCAGGGTCGAGATAGTGTCCCATGTAGAGTATCAGCTCGGAGAGATCCCAGGACTTGTTGCCCTTAAGGGAGGCCTGTTCTAAATCCACTAGCCAGGTCTCTGATGAAGGCTGCGAGATCATGAAATTGTCAGGTTTACAGTCTCCCACCACAACATCCTGCTCATGCACCTCAGCCAGCATCCTACCTACGCCCATCGTTATATCCTCTAACAGTTTGTCACCAATCCTTCCACGCTCCCTGGTCCACGCCTCCGTCAAGTCGTATCCCTTGATGGCATTCTCGACAAGCACTTTATCACCCCAGGAGAGGTAGACAACGCGTGGAACTCGGAGCCCCTTCTCGGCCAGGTAGCTCAGGAAGAAGACCTCGTTACTCATCCTTGTCCCCGGTGAGAAGTAGAAGTTTCTCAGGGGCATGGCCCAGAGCTTGGCGGCAACCCATTTAATATCAGTCCAAGAAAAGTATCTCTTCACGAACAGGGTCTCTCTCTTGTTCCCGTCCGCATATATTTGGAGGAGATAGGTTGAGTTTAGTATGGAGCCTTTTCTGTCGAGCCTGACCTCCGCGCCCTCCAGTGAGAGGTGCTTTTTTATCGCCTCGATGAGCGGCTCATCGCTTGCGATTGGTTGGAGGCCGTGGAAAGTCTTGATGAAGGCCCACTCCTCCGGCTCCAATTCAGCCAAGATTGCAGGCGGCTTCGGATAGGCCTCCGCGAGTAATAGCCTCATAGCCCCGATCGCCACCGCAGGCTCCCTTACAAATCTGGTGACCTGAGGGTTGAATGGGAGCTTGAGCACAGGCCTGCCACCGCTCAGGTGTCTCCGCATGACCTTTGAAGGGTTTAGGGCGTATAATTCGCCGTCCTTCTGTAAGACCCCCTCCTCCTCCCGGGACGCCTCGTCTAAGGCTGTCCTCAGCCGAGACACGACTCTGGATAGGTGTTTTTCGCGAAGGCCATCCTCGTCGCTGAGCCACCAGAAGAGCCGGGTCAGGCTCGGCATAAGCGCTAGTTTGGGTTTAATCCATCTCAACAGGAAGTAGAGTGGGTGTAGCCTCACGTGAATGGCTGCAAGCTCGTAGCTCTCGATGACTGTTTCTGCCACACGCTTGATTACACGCTTCAAGTAGTGGGACTGCAGCTGCCCAATAACCTCTTCTCCCTGGACTACCTCAAAGGGTGTCAGGAGCCTTATCGCTAGGCTGTCTCCCAGAATCGAGGAGGAGACGTCCCGCTTCACGAAGCTGAGCGGCGCTACTATCTCCCTGCGGCCTTCACCTACCGAGACTTCGAGTCCCCCGCCCTCATCGCCGCTCAGCGCCAACCGCTCAGCAATCACCGAGCCGTCGCTCTTCACAGGATATTCAAGCACCGCGGCTACATTCACTCCTGCAGAGCTCCTCTGTCTCCGCCGCCCCTCACCACCACGCTTCAGCATCTTGCTATATCCATCAATAGGGGCGCAGTATTACTAAATAAAGAGTCGCCGGCTGGTCAGCCTCTCTGGGAGCGATTCTTTTTAATCTGGGCTGCCGAGACTCATGGTGTATGGTGGGAGCGAGGCGTGTGGCTATAGAGGCTTTGAGAACTGCTAGGAGGCTGGGGGCTACCGATGCTGCGGTTGACTTAGCGGACGTGACCATCTACATGATACGTTTCTCAAATAATGAAATAACTGTCTCGAAGGTTTTTGACGAGTATGAGGCGTCTGTCTATTTGGCTATAGGTGAGAGGCGGGGGGTGGCCTCAACCTCTGTCCCCAGCCTCTCCGAGATAAAGAAACTCATAGCCGGTCTAGCGGAGACCACCCGGCTGGCGGGGCCGACTGACGTCTACGCACCACTCCCGAAAGGGCCGTTCAAGTATGATAGGAAGCTTCTCTCCCGGGGGAGGAGGGCTCCACCGCCCGAGGACATGGTCGGGTGGGTTGAAGAGGCTGTTTCAGGGGCTAGGAATAGCGGCGCCGCTCGGGTTGCAGGCTCCCTCATAGTTAGCGAGGTCCGCAGAACCCTCTACACCTCTGGCGGGGTTAGGGCTGAGTCGAGTAGTGAGAGGATTGAGCTGTCTGTTAGGGCTTTTCTAAACGGCGCTTCTAGTGGGCAGTTCTCTACTGCCACGGCTAGTAGGGAGGAGTTTAACCCCTATAAGACCGGGGAGATGGCGGGCGAGGTTGCGCGGCTGGCGAAGAACCCGGTTAGCGGTGAGCCGGGCGTGTATGACGCGATACTCGGGCCCATGACTTTCGCCAATATTTTGGAGGAGGTGGGGAGGGCGGCCTCAGCCTACAGCGTCCTAACAGGGCTCTCATTCCTGGAGGGTAGGATTGGAGAGACGGTTGCATCTAAAATCCTCACACTCGTAGACGACCCAACCCTGCCTGCCGCATACGGTTCAGAGGCCTACGATGATGAGGGGCTCCCAACTAGGCGTAAGGCGATAATAGAGTCTGGAGAGCTGAAGACCTATCTACACAACAGCGCAACAGCGAAGAAGTTTGAGACTGAGAGCACGGCTAACGCTGGATGGATATCACCCGAGCCTTTCAACCTAGTCGTAGAGGGAGGGAGCGCCACGCTCAACCAGCTGTTATCAAAGGTTGATAGGGGGATCTTCGTAACCAATGACTGGTATCTCAGGTATAGAAACTTCAGGACTGGAGACTTCTCGACAATCCCGCGCGACGGCCTATTCCTCATAAAAAACGGGAGCATCGAGGCCGCGCTTAAGGATCTGAGGTTGAGCGATAATATTTTAAGGATTATGAGAAACTTGGAGGAGATGACTGCGGATAAATACTGGATAAAGTGGTGGGAGGTTGAGGTTCCAGTAAAGGCTCCCTACGCCTTGGTGAGGAGTGTGAATTTCACGAAGTCTACCACCTAGCAGGGACTCTATCCCTTCTGTCTGTGCGGCCTTATCACCGTGTTTGACGATGTGCTTCCTAGGCGGCTTGTCTAGAACTTGTAGCCTATTTTTCTGAGGAACTCTCTCCGCTCCCGTATGTTCTGCTCATTCTCGATCCCTTTAGGCCTGTAGCCGTCGATGACGCCTATTATTCCGCGGCCTTGGTCCGTCTCCGCCACTATTACTTGGAGCGGGTTTGCGGTTGCGCATAGTATGGTGCATACTTCGGGTACTTCTTTGAGTCTTCCAAGTATGTTGATTGGGTATAGATTGCGTGTGAATATTAGGAATGTGTGGCCGCATCCTATTCGGAGGAGGGTCTCTGCTGCGAGTCTTCTCAGCTCTTCGTCGGTTCCCTCGTGTCTGATGAGGCATGGGCCGCTGGCTTCGCTGAAGGCGAGTCCGAACTTTGCGCCGGGGACTGTGTTGACTATTGCCTCGTATATGTCTTCGACGCTTTTTATGAAGTGGGTGATTCCGAGGATAGCGTTGCACCCCTCAGGGGTCTCAACCCTTATGACCTCCAGCTTGACGCTGCTCACAGCGCTAGTTGTGTCTCGTGATTCTAAATAATCATTTGCGCCCGGGGGGTCAGTGGGATGGGGGGATGAGGCTTCAGGTTTTTAAAGAAGATTGGATGTGCTTCTCCTATTCTATAACACCTCTGGCTCGAAGTTTAGGGTATTAGAAGTGTTATCCGGATAACTCCGCGATGCGGGGCCGAGCATTGCAATAATATGGGTTATGATTGTTCTATTTTTAATGGTGTTAGGTCTCCGCTCCATTTTAGAACCCAGACATCTTTCTCCCTGGCGTAGTCTAGTGCGTCTGGTGTTGCATAGTCTGTGTATATTGCCTTGATTATCCTGGGCTTTATGAGGTCTGGCCTCCTAGACTTTAGGAAGTCTATCTTTTCCAGTAGTTCGTCGATGAGTCCCTTTCCAAGCCTAACTGTAGCCTCACCAACTACACAGAGGTCGCCTGATGATCCGTAGACATCGATTTCTCTGGAGTCTATGAAGATTCTCTCCAGCTTGATGTCTATGCCGACGTCGCTTCTTATCCTGTGTTTTATGAAGCTAAGCGCCTCCTCCTCGACACTTATAGTCAGTCTGTCCAGCGTAATAGCAACCCTATTCAAAGTAATCCGCATATCCCTAACTTCCTCCCATAGCCTATTCTGGTTTTCCCATAGCCTGTTCTGCCCTTCCCTTAGACTTTTAACCTCTTCCAACAGCTTATTTTGTCCCTCTCTTAAACTCCTAACCTCCTCCCAAAGCCTGTTCTGGTTCTCCCAAAGCTTATTCTGGTTCTCCCATAGTCTGTTCTGTCCCTCTCTTAAACTTCTAACCTCTTCCCAAAGCCTGTTCTGTCCCTCCCAAAGCTTGTTCTGGCTCTCCCATAGCTTGTTCTGTCCCTCTCTTAAACTTCTAACCTCTTCCCAAAGCCTGTTCTGGTTTTCCCAAAGCTTGTTCTGGTTTTCCCATAGCCTGTTCTGCCCCTCCTCCAGCCTGTCGAGACGCTTCAGTATCTCCAGTATACCTATTCTACCCGCCACCGCGTATCTAAACTCCTCATCCTCATCAAGAAGCCTCAACAACTCCCTCTTCAGATCTGTCGTCAAGCCTCTCCC
>CAKZUF010000026.1 GCA_937921685.1 uncultured archaeon | reverse complement strand
CCTGTTTTAACTTGAAGACAGAGCTTCTCACCTATCTTCAGCTCTATCTTCTCGCCAGTTAGCCTCACGACGATATAGAAGCCGCTTATTTTGCCGAAGATGTCTGAGACATATCCTATAGTCCTGCCGTCGGTGGTGTAGACTGTATCACCTAGCCTCGGCATAACATGACCCTTTAAGAGGACACTCCCTTGAAATATTCTGAAAACCTCTCCAAGTGGTATCAACCCCTCCTGAGTCAACGCTTCTCCCATATGTGCTGCGCAATCAGTTTTATCGCTTCAGTCTTCTTGATATTTTTGGGAGGTTTGACAAGGATTGAGGCATTTTTCCTCCACCACGCTGTTGGATGGCTTTTATCTAGAGGCTCGTATTGCCACCCTAGCTTTTGTAGTGATTTGAGCAAAATTTCTTGTGTTGGGTTTTTGACTGCTAGTTTTAAAGGTACGCGCCTGCCTTCAGACCTGCTTAGGGCTGCGTCAAAATATATCGTCCAGATGACGTAGCCCTCTCTCCGTATCATGCTGGACTAGTTGAGACAGGCTTTATCAACACAGCGTTTATTACACCATCAGATCCCGGCTTTGAGGTGACCCTAGCGTCTCCGAGCTTAGTCTCTATTATCGCTCCCCTTGTTATCACGCCTCTCCTCTCAAAATCGCTGTTCGCCGGGTTGGACCTCACACCAAGTATCTCTGTCCTGATAATTCTCCTGCTCGAGGGGTCGTAGACGTTGGCGAACCTATCAGATTTCAGTATTTGTTTAATACCACCCCCTCGAGCCCTGATGCTTATCCTTTCTGGCTCGCCAACCGTACAGAATATCATGTCTCTCCCCCTTTCATATCTCCTCTTCTTCCTATGTACACCCTTCCTACCGCCGCTCTTTTTCCGCTTATGAGAGTCTGCGTGCCACTGGGTCATGCTAATGAAGATAAGTTATGTTCCTATATAGGTGTAAGCCCCGATGGCGGTTCTTCACCTGTCAACTCCTTGAATAGGGAGTCTTCCTCCCAGGTGTCGGCACCCATACTGGAGAAGAAGCGATTTACGTTTCTCAAGTCCCTCATGAGGAGGATTTGGGCGTATGTGTTTGTTAGTGGGACGGCCTGGGACAGGTCTATGAAGTAGACCGTGTTTGGGTCTGGGGCCATGATGTTAAACTCGCTTAAGTCGCTGTGAACCAGTCCAGCGTTTCTGTAGAGTTTGAAGATGTAGTCGATAACTTTTTCGTAGATTATGGAGTACTCCTCAACACTGTATCTGGTCTCGCGGAGCAGAGGGTATCGAGCACCATCCGAGCCCAGAAAAGACATGACCAGTATGTTTCTATGGACTGCGTAGGGCTTTGGGACAGGGATGCCCGCGTCGAAAGCCGTTTTCAGGTTTCTAAATTCCCTCTTGGCCCAGGCGTCTATGAACTTTCTCAGGCTAAGCCCCGGCCTCTCGAAGTTGTGGTCACCAGCAACGTATATTATCCGCGTTCTTCGGAACTCGGTATTGTTTACCAAGTATATCTTGACCGCTAGCTCTTCACCATCCTTACTCCGCGCATAATATATTCTCGACTCCTTACCCGCACTAACAACTCCGTAAAAGTCTTCGAAGACGCCACGCCTCATCAGCTCGTATAAGGATTGGAGCGTGGCCCGGTCAAAGACCTCCTCAAAGGCGGAAGAGTCCAGCGAGCGGTCCTTTTCCAACATTCTATTCTTTATGTCTGCTAGGGCCTCTGCCCGGCTTAGCTTCCTGTATAGCCTCTCCCCACCCTCACTCAGTGTCCATCACCAATTCCGCTACTTGACCAGTAGTAGGCCTGTGGTATTCTGCCAGCCAGCCTCTCACGTCTCGCCCCACTTAATGCCTTCTCGTCCACTTCATCCATAACAGCGGATACACCGGGTTTAGACTCTACTAGCTCTGGGAGATATATCTCATCGCCATAGTGGATTGGTTTTACTGCGCAGGAGCCGCCCAAATATTTCGGCGGTGACCAGACGTTCGCCGCGTAGACGGGTATCCGGTTCTCGAGGCTCCTGACTTTGAGGTAGAGATGCCAGGCCTCTTTTCCGCGGGAGAGTATTCTTGCCGGGTTGAATATGATCTGGGCGTCAGCTAGGGCGAGCGTCCTAACGGCTTCGGGGTAAACGATGTCGTGGCAGATTACAACTCCTATTTTCACGCCTTTGACCATAAAGGTTCTGAAGGTCTCGCCTCTCTGGATTATGCCGTTCTCGCGCCTATACAGGTGTATCTTTTCTTGAAAACCTATAATCTCTCCATTACTGCCGATTATTGGACAGGCAACATGAATCTTCTCCCCTCTGGCGAGGTATAGCCCACCACCAAGTATGATGGCGCTATGCTCTTCCGCCAGTTTTTGCAGCCTCTCCATTGCCGCCTCGCTATTCGCCACGGCTTTTTCCAGATTGTTTAGAGGGTCGAGGCTAATCCACGCTTCCGGCAATAAGAATATGTCAGGCTCGCGATTGTGAAGAAGGTTGATTAACGCCTCCACCTCCTTGAGCCTTTCCTCCTGGTCCTCCCCTAATGCTATCTGGAGCACGGCTACCCTCAAGACTAACGCCGCCAACTATATGAGCTAATGTCGCTAATAAGTCATGATGCCCCACCTACATGGGTGGGGAAGAGTAATAGAGAGGCGTTAGAGCAGATATCTGGTGAAAATGGATAAGGAAATGCAGCACGATGATGGCGACGACTCATGGGTCATGAAATATTTTGACAATATAGGCAACAGCGAAAAAGTGATAAACTTGGGAATTGGTGAGCCGGACTTCGACATGTTTGAGCCGCTCAAAGAGGAGGCTGAGCGCGTAATTAGGCGGGGGCTGAACAAGTACACCATGACTGCCGGAATAGTTGAGCTGAGAGAGGCGATAGCCGAGGCTTATAACGGGAGATGGGGTGTTGACATAGGCCCTGACAACGTGATAGTGACTCCAGGCGCCTCAAGCGCCCTCTTCATGTCGTTGGCCTCGATAATCCGGCCGGGCGACTATGTGGTCATCCCCACCCCCTCCTTCCCCTCGTTCAAGGCACTCACACAGATTCTGGGAGGCAACGTGGTTGAGGTGGAGCCGCTCCCCGAGAGCGACTTCCAACTCGATGTAGGGGGAGTTAGGTCAGCACTGAGGGAGAAGAGTGTTGCGGTGATACTCAACAGCCCCACAAACCCTACAGGTACTGTGATTGATGAGCTGGCCTTCTCGGAAGTGGTAGACCTGTGCAGGAGGAGCGGGGCCTATCTGATATCTGATGAGGTTTACGAGAGATTTGTGTATGGTGTAGAATATACCAGCGCCGCAAAGTATTGGGGAGAATACGATAGGATTGTAATTGTTAACAGTTTCTCGAAGACACTTGCGATGACGGGGTGGAGGCTGGGATACATGATAGTGCCCCAGCACTTAAAGTCTCGCGTCATCAGGCTTCAAGCATACATCAACGCCTGCGCGCCGAGCGTCGCACAATACGTCGCACTCTACGCCCTCAAATCCAGCGAGGTGCAGAAAATGATAGATGAAAAGGTATCGGAATACTGGAGGAGAAGGGATGTTCTCCACAGGGCGTTAAACACTCATGGAGTATCTGTGCACCTCCCCAAGGGCGGAATCTATCTGTTCCCCCGCATACCACTCCCCATAGACTCGGAAACCTTCTGCAACCGACTCGCAAAAGAAGCAGGGGTGGTCACTATTCCGGGGAAGGCGTTTGGTAAGGGTGGTGAGAAGCATTTCAGGATTACTCTCTCGGCTAGTCCTGAGAGGCTTTTGGAGGCGGCTGAGAAGATTGCCTCATTCGTTGAGCGGGCTAGGTCTAATTGAGCCGGCTAGGGAGAGCTCAGGTCTAGCTGCTTCGCCTTGTCGGCTTTAAGCCTCACAACATTGGTTTTGCCATAGCGTTCCACGTCTACGATGTTCCTGTTTCTAAGCGATGAGACTATTCTGTGGGTTTGGAGACGGGTGAGTCCAAGACCCTTGGCTATCTCCCTCTGCTCAGCTACTCCTCCACGCATTATTAGATAATCGACAACCATGCGCTCTCTATCGTTTAGCCCCACAACACTGATGTCTCCCCTGTTCTGCTGGGTTAGAATGATGGTGATGGCTGCTATGATTAGCATGAGAGACGCCGCAATTGCTGGAGCGCTCATCCAGAACATCATTGACTCGTGCATTGGCATGCCGGCTATATTCCTCATAACTTCGCTCATGATGTTGTTATGTTGCCAGAGGCTGAAGAGTGTGATGAGGAGTAGTGATGTACCAAGTGTGGCCATCGTAAGGGCTAAAACCTTGCCGTGGCGGCTAAGAGTCAATACAAGCTTAACTCTAGCGGTAGCCTATTTAAGCATTCCATACCGACTCGGTCAACCATCTATTAAGTATTCGACCGTTTCAAGACCGTTTCAGGATATCCCTCTTTCCCACCCGCCAACTTATATTTGGTAGGTGTTGAAGCATGGTAAAGTCGGTTTTAATCACCGTAGCCCTTGTTGCCGTAGTAGTAGTGGCGGCAGTTAGCGCCATAGCCGTCTATGATTTCTGGAGAAGGGAGGCAATAGCCGCTTATCCGCAGAATGTGGCGCCTCCTATTTACAGCATGGGTAGTTGGATGATGGGGGGATGTCCGTGGATGTGGGGTCAAACACAGTCTACGGGAGGAGCTAGAATAAGTATTGAGAGGGCGCTCGAGCTGGTCGAGGACTACGTCTCCACGAGGTTCGGTCCAGGATTTAGAATACATGAGATAATGGAGTTTGAGAATAACTTCTACGCCATCGTTATTGAGGATGACTCTGGAGTTGGCGCGTTTGAACTGCTTGTCGACCCGTATACGGGTGTTGTTTCTCCCGAGCCTGGGCCGAACATGATGTGGAACAGGAAGTATGGGATGCATTACGCAATGATGGGGCAGAGTATAGAGCCTTCAGCTGACATGCCAATTAGCTCAGATGAGGCTATGCGGCTAGCTCTAGACTACCTGTCCCGAAGATATGGTAGCGGAGTAGTAGAGGTATTGGAGCCTACAAGGTTTTACGGCTACTACACCATGGACTATAAGCTAAACGGCGAGGTACATGGAATGCTCAGTGTTAACGGCTATACGGGAGACCTGTGGTATCACTCATGGCACGGAGAATTTATCAGAGAGTTGGAACTTGGTGTTGAGGGGCATTGAGCCAAATGGATAAGCCGATAGCAGCCTTCGTACTTTCTCTAGCCGCCGGAGTTTTGCTGCTAGTTGGAGGGGCAGTCGCCCTGGCTTGGTCCTATTATCCGGGCTGGGGCTGGTGGCGCGGCATGATGATGCCTATGATGATGTGGTGGATGCCCTGGATGTTGTTAATCTCCACGATTATAGGCATCGCTTCAGGCGCGGTGATCATAATCGGATCCCTAGCAATCTTCAGCGACCCGAAACTCTCCCAGGCATGGGGGGCCGTTATACTCGTGTTCTCGCTGGTTGGGCTTTTAGGGTTCGGCGGCTTCATCGTGGG
>CAKZUF010000025.1 GCA_937921685.1 uncultured archaeon | reverse complement strand
GCCATAACGCTCAATATTCACAGCGCATTACATGTTTTTAAGAGTTAAGATCAGGCGAGGTTAGCTTCCTAGACCTCTTAGAGGCATCAAGAGGGTAAAACCATTCGTAGGACACTGCGAAGACTGTATGAGGAGCTTTCTTAGAGGGTTCTTCGACAGCGAAGGATTTGTAGAGAAAAATAAGAGAAAGATTTTTTGCTACAATACGGATACCAAGCTTCTCGAATATGTCCAGAGGCTTCTGAGAACTCTAGGCGTCGAGACATCAGGGCCGAGAATCAGTATTAGGAGAGGAACCCCCTTCTTCGATAAAAAACAGGGGAAGACATACAAAAGGAGAAAGGATGCATACTACATCTATGTTAAAGTGAAGGATAGGTTGAGATTCTACCGGCTAATAGGATTCACAATTCAAAGAAAACGGCAACGACTCGAAGAATGTCTCAAGAGACGCAGACTACTAGACACGCCACCCAACCAGCCCTCCCCCAATCCTCTCCCCCACCACTAACTTCTTACAATAATGAAAAATCTGGGGCCGGCCGGATTCGAACCGGCGACCTCCGCCGTGTGAGGGCGGCGTCATACCGCTAGACCACGGCCCCACTCTTCAGAACCGTATACCAATGCTGTAACAAATAACCCTTATTCTCCCAATATTGAGGCGGCTATGCTAAGGGATTGTGTAGGCCCACGGTATGCACCCTTATTCCCTCTTCCATTAGCCTGCGCGTGTTCAGGATTCTTCTTCCGTCGATGATTAAGGTTTTTCGCATGAGGGACTTAATGGTGGAGGGGTCTATGTCTGCGTATTCAGGCCATTCCGTGGCTATTATTGCTAGGTCTGCGCCGTTTAGGCACTCATATAGTCCTGAGCAGTAGGTGACGCTTTCGCCTAGGACCTGTCTAGCGTTTTCGAGCGCGGCTGGGTCATGGACCCTAACCTCTGCCCCCCGGGCTAGGAGCTCGCGGATTATATCGATGGAGGCGGCCTCTCTGATATCATCTGTTCCGGGCTTGAAGGCCAGCCCCAGCACCGCAACCCTCTTTCCTGACAGTCCACCAAGCATCGACTCGGCCTTCTCCACAGCCCTGAGCCTCTGAGCCCTGTTGATCCCGATTATCGCCTCGAGGAGTGACGTGTCCACACCGCGGCTAGCCGCAAACCATCTCAAGGCGCGTAGGTCTTTCGGGAGGCAGCTGCCCCCGAACCCCAGGCCCGCCCTCAGGAATAGGGGGCCGATCCTTGGATCGAGCCCCAGCCCCTCTGCTATGACGCCCACGTCTCCGTCTTCGGTTGCTTCGCAGATTTGTGAGATTAGGTTGATGAAGCTGATCTTGAGGGCTAGGTAGGCGTTGGTTGCGAGTTTTATGAGCTCGGCATTGGTAGGTGTCGTGATTATGGTTGGGATTTTTGAGGGGTGGTAGAGGGCTTCGTAGAATTTTTTCAGTCTCTCTGCCGCCTCGCTGTGCTTGGCACCTATGATTATTCTGTCAGGATTCATGGTGTCTTGGAGTGCCGAGCCCTCCCTCAGGAACTCGGGGTTTACACAGAGGTGGAATCCGTCTCCGCAGGACCTACCGCTAACCTCCTCGATGATTGGTCTCACAACATGCCAGGTCGTCCCCGGCAAAACCGTGCTCTTAACTACTATGAGGGGTCTAGCGGCCCTGCTGGTGGACATGGCTTCTCCAACCTGTCTTGAGGCTTCCTTGACTTGGGAGAGGTCGGGGACACCGTCACTACCAGTAGGCGTGCCGACAGTTATGAAAACTATTTCGACCCTCTCCATCATGTCTCCGATCTCGTCTCGCGCCTCCAACACACCATTTCTTACGACGTGGTGGAGAAGCTCTGGGAGGCCCTGCTCATGTATTGGGGATACACCATCCATAATTTTCCTAACCTTTACCCTATCCTTCTCCACACATATCGTTTTTACGCCTTTCGAGGCTAAGAATACGCTGAGTGTTAGGCCTACATATCCGGCGCCTATGACACCAACCCCTCTGCTCAAACCACTAGCCAACATGCAATACTCTGCAATACGCTTCCTATGGTTGGTTTTAGGGTTTGCTGGGGGTGCGTGTAGGGTTAACGCATTGAACCCGTTGTGGAGAGCCTGTATGAGAGCTGGAGAGCCTCCCAGTAGAGTTGTGGCGTACCTATATCCATCTTCAGACCATCCTCAAGCTTTATCGCATCAACCCTATAACCCCACTCGATTAGGCGCTGTATCCCATCGGTTAGCTGAAGCTCGCCGCCAACGCCACGCTCAATAGACCTTAGCGCCCTGAATATCGAGTTTCTGAAGATGTAGAGCGGTACAATCATCAGGTTTGAGCGGGGCTCCCTGGGCTTCTCCTCAACCCGCGTAACCCGTAAAAAGCCGCCTTCCTCTGAGACCTCTGCAACCCCGTACTGTCTCGGATCCTCAACCTCTTGCAGTAGAAGAACAGCCTCAGCACCCTTAGTCTCGAAGTGTCTATACATATGCTCAATTGCCTGCGAGCCGTTAACGATGTAGGTGTCCCCCGCGTGGACGATGAACGGAGAGTCGCCGACGGTCTTCTCACAGATGAGGACCGCGTGCCCAAATCCTAGGGGCTGGGGCTGGTTGACCCAGACTAGGACAGACTCGCTAATCCTCCTATAGAACGCCTCGAAGTCCCTCAGTAGAGAGTTCCTACTTCTCCTAATCATTTCGAGATAGCCCTGGTCAGGCGTGAAGTGGTCCTCCACCGCCCTCTTCCCCCTACCGACAACGAGTATGAACTCCCTAATTCCCACATCGAAGAGCTGCTCAAAGATCAGCTGCACAATAGGCTTCACACAGAGGGCCCCATTCTCACTTCTAGCGAACACTGGTAACATCTCTTTCGGCTGCTCCTTAGTGGCTGGAAGCATCCTCGTTCCCAAGCCTGCGAGGGGGAGTATGGCCTTGAGCTCCTCTACGCCCATAGACTCGACACACAAGCCTCTACACCGGTATTAAAGCAGCTCCCTATCCTCTAAACCAGTCCAGCAGACAGCCCCCACTAATTGGCCTACCTCCTTAACACCCCCTCTTTCCCCGGCGACCGACGATTTTTATCATGGAGGCTGCGCGTAACCCTTGTAGGGGGAATGACTCCTAGAGAGGGCAGAGGCGCGGCCGCCCGGGAGAAGGTGCTTATCCTAGACTTCGGAGGCCAATACACTCACCTCATAGCAAGGAGGTGTAGGGAGGCTGGCGTCTATTCTGAAATAGTGCCCTTCAACATATCCCCCGAAGAGATAAGCCGCCACGGCAACGTTAAGGCTCTGATATTCTCGGGAGGCCCTAGGAGTGTCTACGAAGAGGGTGCGCCCCACCCTGATAAGAGAGTGCTCGAGACCGGCATACCCATACTTGGGATATGCTATGGCCACCAGCTCCTAGCAGAGCAGTTTGGAGGCAGAGTAGTGCGGGGCTCTAAAGCTGAGTACGGGAGAACCATAGTTAACGTGGTCGAAGACTCTGCGCTCTTCGCATCGCTTAACAGACGTATTGAGGTCTGGATGAGCCACGGCGACGCTGTGCTGAAGACGCCTGAGGGCTTTAGGGTGACAGCAGTCTCTGAGGACAACCTCATCGCGGCAATGGAGAATGCGGAGAAGAAGATATACTCAGTGCAATTTCACGTCGAGGTAAAGCATACACCGCTTGGGATGCAAATTCTCAAGAACTTCCTCAAGAACGTGGCCGGCTGTAGATGTGATTGGCGGCCAATAGACATACTGGACGAGATGGTGAAGAGCGTCGCCGAGACTGTCAAGGAGGATGAGAAGGTCATCTGCGGCGTCAGCGGGGGAGTAGACTCTATGACCACAGCAGCTATAATCCATAAGGCGATAGGCGATAGACTCCACGTGATATTCATAGATCATGGGCTTCTCAGGAAGGGGGAGAGGGAGCTTGTATTGGAGAGTCTGAAGCTTCTCAAGATAAAAAATGTACACTTCATCGATGCGAGCAGGGAATTTCTAATGGCACTTCGAGGAGTAAGGGACCCGGAGGAGAAGAGGCGTATCATAGGGAGGGTCTTTGTAGAGGTCTTCGAGAGGGCCGCATCCAGTATAGGGGGCGCGAAGTATCTTGCACAGGGGACGATATATCCGGACAGGGTGGAGAGTGGCGCAACTGGAGTCCTGACAAGCCTCATCAAGAGCCATCACAACGTCGCCGGATTGCCTGGAAGACTCGGGCTACAGCTCATAGAGCCGCTAAAAGACCTCTACAAGGATGAAGTCAGAGAGGTCGCAAAAGCCCTGGGGCTTCCTCCCTCCGTAATAGAGAGGCACCCATTCCCCGGCCCCGGCCTAGCAGTCAGGGTCGAGGGGGAGGTGACGGAGGAAAAACTGAGAATCTGCCGGGAAGCAGGCGATATAGTCGAGGAAGAATTCCATAGAGCCGGCCTCTACGGCTCAGTTTGGCAGGCTTTCGCCGTAGTGCTTGACTCGAAATGGGTAGGGGTTAAGGGCGACGCCAGAAGCGTTGGCCACATAGTCATCGTTAGGGCTGTGACGAGCGAAGACGGTATGACAGCTGACTGGTACCCGATACCCAGCGAGCTGATGGACAGGATCTCACGGCGAATAACAAACGAGGTCGAGGGCGTGGTTATGGTGGCCTATGCCCTCACCTCCAAGCCCCCCGCCACAATAGAGGCCTACTAGTAGGTTGAGGCCCAATCATAGTTAAATTCCACCAGATGAAAGCTGGAGTAGAGTTTGCGGATAGCCTATATTGTCGGGACAGCAGGGTCTGGGAAATCCTCTCTCACCGCAGCCTATGCTGACTGGCTAAAGCAAAATGAGCAGAGTGTCGCAACAGTAAACCTTGACCCAGCCGCCACAGTCCTCCCCTACGAGCCAGAAGTAGACATTAGAGAATACGTCGACTATGAGCGAATGATGCTTACATATAACCTCGGCCCTAACGCCGCACTCATAGCCTCGGTGAGAGAGGCCGTGAGAGAGATCGACACGCTCTGCTCAGAGATCATGGACCTCTCAGTAGACTATGTGCTGATCGACACGCCCGGTCAGCTAGAGTTATTCGCCTTCAGGAAGGAGGGAAGAGCGATTGTTAAGGCACTTAGAAGTGTTCCAAGCATCATAATATATCTAATGGATCCCGTCGCGAGTCACACGACGAGGTTGTTCGCCTCCTCACTATTCTTAGCAACATCGGTCTATCTCTCACTCAACCTCCAATCAATTATCGCAATATCGAAGATCGACATAGTCCCAAAGAGAATACTTAGACGAATACGTAGATGGATCTCTTCACAGGAAGCCCTAGAAGTTGATATAGAGTCTAGGAGCCAGGGCATGCAAATGCTTATAACAAGGGATATTGTTCATATTTTGCACGACATTGGCAGAACATTTCCCGTTATTGCTGTGTCTTCTAAAACACTGGAAGGACTTGGGGCGCTCCACGGCGCCGTTACTAGAGCACTCAGTGAGGGTGAATATGAGCTCAGATAGGTGGTCCTTATGAGCATCGAGGACGAGATTTCGAGAGAGATCGGTGAGCTGAAGGACAGGATAAGCGAGCTGGACAGGAAGATTGAGGAGATAACCACTAAAATTAACAAAAGCATCGCGGAGAGAGACAGGACACATGATAAGATGAGAGAGATAAGGGAGAAGGTAAGGAAGCTCAAGGAGGAGAAAGCATCACTCGTTGAAGAGAGCAGAGCATTGAGACGCGAAGTGAGAGAGCTGAGGCAGAAGCTGCTCAATTATGTTATAGAGAAGAGGCAGCTAAAGGGCGAGTTGAAGAACTTGAGACTTTCAATGGATGTAAATAGAATAAAGAAGAGGCTCGATGAGATAGACCTCTATCTAGCATCCCACAGAGTGAGTAGAGAGGAGGAGAGAAAGCTTTTCGAAGAGGCTTCAAAGCTTGAGGCGATGCTTATAGACTATGAGAAAGCCCTAAAGATACACCTCTCACTGAACGAGCTATCACCCCAGATGGAGGAGGTTAGGAGAGATCTTGAGGAGAAGAGAAAGAGGCTTGAGAATGTGACGGCTAGGCTGAGCCAGATCTCGATGGAGATGGAGGCTCTCAACAATCTCTACGACAATCTTAAGAGCGAGGCTGATAGACACCACTCCAGCTACATCGAGGCTAGAGAGGAGAGGGATAGGCTTGAAGCCGAGAGAATATTAGCGGCATCTAAAATATATGAGCTTTACAGACTCCTTAGGGGTAAGAGGGAGGAGCTGCTAAAGAGGAGGATCAGCGAGGTCAAGGCTAAGAGAAAGAAGGAGGCCATCGAGAAGCTGGAGAGAGGGGAGAAGCTAGAGTTTGAGGAGATGAAGATACTGCTTGAGGATGAGACCCTCTGGCAGCCAAACGGCGGAGCAAGCCAATCATAGGCTGGGAAGAGATTTAGACTCCGATCCCGAAATTATTTGACCATAGACTAGGGTTTATTGACATCGTTTAAAGGTCTTCTCAGGATGCGAAGCCCTATAGTTTAATTGGGGGCGACAATACCCAGATAACTCTACAGGGCTTGTCCCCATCGTTTCTGACATAATGCTTTGTCCCCCGCGGGTTAAAGAACAGGTCTCCAGCCTTCAATAGTGTTTCCCCAGACACTGTCCCAAAAACAATCTCACCCTCCACAACATAGGACAATTCATCGCTCGACTCGTGGAGACTGTAGCCCTCGGCTGGAAGTCGCTGCCCAGGATTCACGACAACTATCCCAGCCATCATTAATTTGCTCATAGATTCGTTGACCAGAACCGAGACCCTCCCCGCAGAACTTGCCCAGACGCCCTCATTAATTCGGAATAGACGAGTCACGAGGCATAGTCCCGGCGGCCCATGATATATACGTTCAAGGCCCGTCGGGCGGCCCCTACAATTTTTAGTTCTCAGCTTAGACCATCCGTCAAACCTCGCAATCTATAATTTTGTTTGGGTGCTCTTGGGGGAGTGGCCAAGACAGGGGTGGGCGCCTAAAGATTCTTCAGGGGAGACTCTCTTTCTTTCTAGCTTTATATACGTCATGCCGGAGACCTTTTTAAATTTAAAGGGGCAATTGTATATGGCTGGGTTGGATGGCTGAGGAGTCGAAGGGGCCGCTCCTGATACTGGTGGTCGATGAGGATGATGATGTGGGGGTTAAGACTGGGGTCCAGTCCCCCATCATAGGGCGTGAGAAAAACCTTGAAGCGGCTCTGAAGCTCGTAATGGCAGACCCCGAGGATGCCGACGCCAACGCGATGTTCGCCGCCATCAAGATACTTGACGATGAGTCGCATAGGTGGCCTAACGGCGTGGAGATAGCTACTGTGACAGGTAAACATGACGGTGGACTTGAGTCGGACCTGAAGATTTCTAGGGAGATAGAAAGCGTTATCAGGAGGCTGGGGGCTACCGAGTGTATTGTAGTCTCAGACGGCCCACTCTCCCCGTCACTCTCATCGATCATCAGCTCGCGCATCAAGGTAGTCTCGTCCAGAACAGTGATCGTCAAGCAGAGCCAGACGATAGAGACCAGCTGGATACTCTTCCTCAGATACCTCAGAATGCTTGTCTACGACGCCCCCTATTCGAGAATAATTCTCGGAGTCCCTGGAATACTATTATTGCTGATGGGGACGCTTTATTTTTTCAATCTGCTCAGCCTACCTCTTCTCCTTGTTGTCGTGGGAATCGCACTTCTCATCAGGGGGTTCGGAATAGACACGGCCTTCTCAGGCCTCATACGGAGGCTGGCCGAGATATCGAATAAACCCAGTCTAGTACAGCTGCGTATATTCACAGCAGTTGTCAGCCTGATTCTAATAATAGTCGCGTTCGTAGCGGGCTTTCAGGCGGCCTCAAACTATCTTCAATCCGCTCTAAGGGGTGGGGCGCTGAACTTCGAGCAAGTTCTTCCATACATGGGCCCATTCGCAGGTGTGTTAATAGTCAATAGTATAGACTTGATAGCTATTGCTGCATTCCTCAACACCGCCTACAACATATTCTACTACTATCAAATGAAGAGTCCACGAGTTTGGAGGCATGTCCAAGCCATGCTGATATTCTTCTTCCTCTGGATCATGATGAGGCTGCTTGGCACCTTCCTGACCACACAGAGCATAGTCTACCTCATACAGCTCGTATTAATCGCGCTGATAGGCTTCGCCTCGCTGCTAACCTCGATTACGATTATAAGAGCTGTTAGAGGCATGAGGGCGCCTAAGCAATGATTGAGAAGATACTGAGGCTTTTGGGGGTTTATTCGCTCTATGAGAGATGGCTAGAGAGAATTGTGGACAGTGGCAATATTCCCCAACACCTCGCAGTAATCCTAGACGGTAATAGGCGCTGGGCTAGGAGCGTAGGTATTCCTCCAAGCAAGGCTTACAGGTTCGGCGCCGACAAGGTTGAGGAGCTTCTAAGATGGTGCCTGAAGATTGGAATTAGAATCGTTACACTGTATGTCTTATCTGTTGAGAATATAATGAAGCGGCCCCGGGAGGAGCTTGAGGAGATTTACAGGATTTTAGCGGAGAGGGCTGAGAGGTTCTTGAGGGACGAGACGGTCTGGAGGGAGAAGGTTAGGTTTAGAGTGATAGGTAGGCTGGATTATCTGCCTAGCGAAGTTGCAGAGAGTCTTAGGAGGCTGGAGAGGGAAACGATGCACCATGATAGATTTCATTTGAATATTGCAGTCGCGTATGGGGGGAGGGCAGAGATAGTCGACGCGGTCAAAAAAATCTGTAGCAAAGTTGCGGAGGGGGAGCTTCAGCCAGACCAAGTGGACGAAGAGACCATCGAGCATAACCTGTATACTAATGGGCTTCCCAAGCCTGACCCCGACCTAGTCATCAGGACATCGGGTGAGGAGAGGATAAGCAACTTCCTCCTCTGGCAGATAGCATACAGCGAGCTGGTCTTCCTAGACGTCTATTGGCCCTCATTTAGAAGGATAGACCTTCTGCGGGCCATCAGGACCTACCAGCAAAGGACTCGCAGGTTCGGCGGCTAATAGACTAGATACTCGTCTAGGGGGTAGGAGGTTAGTGGTATGGCAGATTCCTCCGTAACTAGGACCGTGTCCTCCATTCTTACACCCCACTCACCAATGAAATAGACGCCCGGCTCACACGTCACCACGTTATTCTCCATGAACTGGTCTTGACTGCCAGGACCTATTCTCGGAGGCTCGTGAATGTCAATCCCCACGCCGTGGCCGAGGCTGTGGATAAAGTAGGACTCCATCCCCTTGTTGCTGAGTGAGTCACGGGCTATGTCGTCGACGTAGCTGCATGAGACGCCCGGCCGCATTATGCTTTGAGCCAGCGTCTTGGCGTTTATGACGGATTCAAACGCGTTCTGAAGCTTTTCATCCATCTCTTTTCCGATATAGAAGGTCCTAGTTATGTCGGAGCAGTATCCCTCTACTTTCACGCCCAAGTCAATAACCACGACATCCCCCTTCTTTAGGACCCTGTCTCTGGCCGTGCCCCTCAGGATTGGTCCGTGGGGAAGGGCTGAGCGCTCGCCGAAGGCAACTATCGGTGTGAAGGCGGGCTCCTGGCCCACCCGCCTGTAAATTTCGGCAGTCAGCTCTGCCTTAACCTCGCTCTCCCTAATCCCTGGGACCAAAAGATCTGATGCCGCCCTCATGACCCTGTCGGAGATCGAGCAGGCTTCCCTAATCACCTCAACCTCATATGAGTCCTTCGACATTCTCATGTCCCACACGAGCCTTGACTGCGGCCGCAGGTCTATACCACCTATTAGGCCGCTGATCTTCCTATGCGTCTCAATGTCCAAGTTGTCTATTCCGACCATTCCGCCTAACTGGCTGAGAATCTCTGCGAGAAGAGCCTCGGGCGCAACCCCCATCTTTAACTGAACTATCTCGACCTCCTGGGAAGCCTCCCTCTCTGCGAGCCCATAGTTCATTGGCGAGACGTAGATGGTTGCTGAGCCATCCTGGCGGATTAGGAGGGTTGCTGGACCTGGCAGCCCTGTGAAGTAGAAAACGTTTGACTCGTTGGTGCATATGTAGGCGTTGAATCCGGAGAGCTCCAGCCGTGCGGCAAACTTCTCAATCCTGTCCTTATATCTCAAACTCACTCTGTCGACAATCTCCCCCGAGGCACTAAATAAGCCTACAGCTACTCAAGCCTGAGTACCTTTCCCCTCCACCTCTCCATCACCGACTTCTCACTCCTATGTATCTGCTCATACAGCCTCTTGACCTCCCCGCTTCTAACAGGGGCCACAATTACAGGCCTCACGATCATGTCTCCACGCCCACCCGTCCGCCTCCAGAGTCCACGTCCCTTCACAACCACCGCTGCACCGGGGCGCGTCCTAGGCGGTATTTTCACTTCCAAGGTGCCGTCAACACCCTGTATCTTTACCGCTACGCCCAAAACCGCTTCACTAGGTGATATGGGCACCCTCACTACTAGGTCGCCATCCTTCACATAGTAGTATGGAGATTTCTTAACACCTATCCTGACGACAAGTATGGTCTCACCCCCACCGTGGCCCGAGCCTTCCGACACTCTAAACTGGAGAATGGAGCCGTCCGAGATTCCTTGTGGAATATCGATGTCTTGTCTCCTGATGCTTTGGACCCGCCCGCTGCCCCTACACGTCTTGCAGGGCCTCTCTATTATTCTTCCTGTCCCGCCACAAGCTTCGCAAGTCCTAGCCATGCTATATGTCATGAATCCTAAGACGCTTGTTTTCACAACTTGACCAGTACCCCTACAGTTGGAGCATGTCCTCAGCCCTCCGGGCTCAGCCCCACTACCCCCACAACTGCGGCATACCTCTAACACCGAGTATTGGACAGTCTTCCTCGCGCCGTTAAACAACTCCTTTGGCGAGAGCTCTACATCGACAACCACCTCCCGCGCAGCCCTCTCCTCATAGATGCCGAAGCCAAAATCTCTGAAAAGACGTTCAAAGATCGAGCTAAAACTTCCCAGTCCCAAGTCCCGGAAAATATCCTCGAAGTCCTCCATCCTAGACCTGAAGAAGTCCTCCCTAGTATACGCGCCTGACAGTCCTTCATGACCGTACATGTCGTATATCCTCCTCTTCTCGTCATCCATCAGTACGGCGTAGGCCTCGCTGATCTCCTTGAACTTCTCTTCCGCCTCCGGAGACTTGTTTCTGTCAGGATGATACTGGAGGACGAGCCGCCTATACGCCTTTTTAATCTCATCCTTCGAAGCGTTGCGCGGAACGCCCAATATTTCGTAGTAGTCCTTCTTGGCCCCCCGCATTCCCTATTCTACCTTTTTCTCAATGGAGGCTATTGATAAATTAAAACCAATGTATGTTTATGGCTTTTATTGTACACCGGCGCCTGGCTCTATCTCTGACTCTGGAGCTATTGGGACAATCTTTTCCTCGCCCGTCATCGCGGCCAGTATCATGCACTCTGAGACTAGGCCTCTAACCTTCCGAGGCTTCAGGTTGGTGACGAAGACGTAGAGCCGACCCTCGAAGTGTTCCGGGCCGTATAGGTGGCCTAGACCGGTGATGGCCTGTTTTCTCTGGCCCCCGAAGTCGACCTCCAGTTTTAGAAGCCTGTCAGTAGCAGGAACACGCTCCGCCCTCACTACCCTTCCAACACGCATCTCAACCCGCTTAAACTCTGTGATATCGATCTCGGGCAGACTCAAACCCGCCTGCACAACTATCAGAAGCCACTATATTTGTGTGATGTGCAGACTTGCTGGGAGGCCTTTAAAAGGTGAGCCTAAAGAGACGCACCATATTTCGCTGAGGATTCTAAGTCGTTGTGTGTCCTATGCTGTGCTTTTGAGGTGTGTTCGCCTTCTCCAGCTGAATAGGGGTCTCTCATCGCGGAGCTGTTGAGACCAAAGCCTCTCCATGACGATGCCAGTTGGGATCGAGGCGAGCGTTGGCGCGGCAACCATTACGGGGAGTTCTAGCGGCCTCTCCAAGAGAAGCGTAGAGAATACTGTGTCTATCTGCCATCTGAGATCTCCACTCTGCATCGGGAGGGTGGGTAGAAAGCCGACCATGAGCATTATAGCCATTATCACGAGAAGCATTGAGGTTGTCAGAGCGGCTGTTATAGCCTGTGGGAGGGAGCGGCTCATAAGACCCACAAGAAGACCCGCCAAGACAAGCGATAGTAGGGGGAGGGGGCCGTAGCTGGAGCTTAGCACAAAGTTCACACCTGTTATCTTCACGCCATCCCCGAAGATGCTTGAGAGAGGGGTCAAGTGGAAGAAGACCGCTTTGAGAAACTCCCCAACGACGGCCCGCTGGGGGTCATAAACCGGAAGCTGCACACCCGCCGTAAAATATACACCCAGCAAAAGCAGAAGCGATACCGCCGCGAGTATCCCTCTCAGCATTCAGGGTTACATGCGGGAGTAGCGGTATATTTAGCCGTTATATCTCCAGAACCAGGATCCACCCTCCAATAATACTGCGAGATTCTTGAAAAGGAGATCCCGGAAACCCGGCCTACACTATCGACGCTTGAATGTACTTGGACGAGTCGACGGGCTTCTTCTTCCTCGGCGAGTTCCTCAGAAGTATTCCGCAGTAGGGGCATCTTACGCTGTCTGTTAAATGGTATGTCCTGCATCTGCTACAGTATTTATAACCCGCGGCATAGCTCCTCCTAGCTGGAATCCTTAAGGTCTCTGTTTCCTGCAGGGATGCCATATCCCTCACCTCTTACGCCTATGATATACCTTGCTCTTTTGATAAGCGTTATGCTTAAATAGTATATACATTACATATACAGACAAATGACCATTTATCCGAGAAGGCTTCAGAGGTTAGGCACAACCACGCTCGTAGTATCACTGCCTAAACAGTGGGTGGCAGAGAGGAGGCTGAAGCCCGGCGACATCGTCTACATCGAGGTCAACGGAGACAATCTCACTATACATAGTAGAGAAGTTGTACATGAGCTTGCGTCGGTAACTATAAACGCCGACGAGGTGGAGAAGCCCGAGGTTTTGGCTAGGATCGTGACCTCATGCTTCCTGCAGGGATACGACATAGTCAAGGTCACCTCTAACACAGGGCTCACGGGTAGTCAATCCCAAGCCATACTGGCTGCAGTTGAGTCTCTTCCAGGCTTTGAGATTATTGAGCAGACCCCGAGACAGATAGTCTTACAGGCAATAATCGACCCGGCGAGGTTTAAGGTCGAGGCCATAATCAGGCGGCTTAACGTTCTGGTAATATCCATGCTAGGCGTTGCCATAGACTCGCTTGTCCGCGGAATCTCTGAGAAGGCTGGAGACGTTATAAGCACGGGAAAGAAGCTCGAGGAGCTCTACTCCATAGCCGTTAGGCAGCTAATCCTCGCCCTCAGAAACCCATCACTCGCACACACAATAGGGATTGACGTGCCGATCGCAGTACTGGGATACAGGCTTGTCGCAAAGGCCCTCGAAGAGGCAGGACAACACGCAATCGCACTGGCTAAAGAGAGCCTCAACATCAGGCATAAAGGAGCGCCCACTAAGAAGAAGGTTGTAGATAGGCTCGTCTCACTGGCGGAAGATATTCAGAGCCTTCTCACAAATAGTGTCAACGCCTTCCTGACACTTGACCTCAAGATGATAAATAATGTTCTCGACTCCTTGGAGGGTATGGCTGACGAGATTGAGTCAACCGAGCGCGAGTTGATTGAAGAGGTGAGTGACGTCGAGTTCTCCCTCTCCCTCAGAGTCTCGCTGATGCATTTCTCGGCAATACTTGACTCCGTTAAAATGATTGCCGAGGTGGCGTTAAACAAGTTTGTGAGAATAAATACCGGCATTGTCCAAGCAGTTAATCCCCCCTAAATGGCTGTGTCTTGATTCCTGCAAGCCTAGCTGCACGTCTAAACACGCTATTTAACATCCCCTGGGTCAGTAGTCGTGTCTGCGTGTTCCTTCTGCTCGGGTGATAGGTCGCCAGTAGCCAGACAACTCGTCCACACGGACCTTGAGTAAACTTATAGACTCTGCCGTGCCTGAACACGGGTCTATCACCCCCTGATGTAAACCCCTTATCCCTGAGGAGTCTGACAGAGGTGTTAAAGGCCAGCCCCCCTAGCGCCACAACAACCCTCACCCCTCTCAGAGCGTCGAGCTCCTCGCCCAGATAACTGTAACAGTTCTCCAGCTCCTCTTTAAGCGGTGTATTACGTGGTGGAGCGCACCGCAGGGCCGCGGTTAGGAAGCACCCTGACAGCTTCAACCCATCGTTGAGGCTTATCGAGTAGGGGATATTTGCTAGACCGTTTGCGTAGAGGGCTCTGACCAAAGTGTTGCCAGCACTATCCCCAGTGAACATCCGGCCCGTCCTATTGCCTCCATGCGCTGCTGGGGCTAAGCCTATGACGAGAATTGAGGCTTTTGGGTCTCCAAAGCCTGGTAGGGGCTTGGCCCAGTAGGTTTCGGAGGAGTATCTCTTGGGTGGGTGCCGCGCAACCTCTTGTCTGTACCTTACGAGCCTAGGACATAGGGTGCAGGAGACTATCTTTTCGCTTATCTCGGCCAGTCTCTTCTCGGTCGGGTCTTTGGGTCTCATGCCCTGACGAACGGGTTGTTCCGCCTCTCATAGCCTATGGTTGTGGATGGGCCGTGTCCAGGATATACTAAGGTATCGTCGGGTAGAGTGTATAGCTTTGATTTTATCGACTCTATTATCTTTTGGGGGTCTGCTAGCGGTATGTCTGTCCTGCCAATTGTGCCTTGGAAGAGTGTGTCCCCGCTGAATATGGTCTTGCCCGTCAGGAGGCAGGAGCTTCCAGGCGAGTGGCCCGGCGTGTGGATGATTTTTAGCTGCAGCCCTCCAACACTGAGCGTATCGCCGTCTTCTAGGTAGCCGTCTGGCCTCGGCGGCTTTAGGCTTACTCCAAGTATTCGGAGAGTGCTTTGGGGTAGGATGTCCAGTACTGCTTGGTCTGCGCGGTGAATTAGAAACTCAACCCCGAGGGCCTCCCTAATATCATCAACGGCTAGGACATGGTCGAAATGTCCGTGCGTCGCTATTATCTTCTTGACCTTGACGCCAGTCCTAAGTAATCCGAGTATCTTGTGCGGCTCGTCTCCTGCGTCGATGATCACAGCCTCGCCGCTTCCACCATCGACAAGAAGATAGGAGTTGCTCTTCAGAGGCCCCACGCTAACATAGTAGACCTTTTCCAAGCCTAACTCCCTTTAAGTTCTGGCTTTGAGCTAAACCTATCGTTGCTGGGGAGAGAGCCTCCTCGGCCAAGAAAACACCTCCTTCCTTGCCGCATCTACGAAGGCTGCTGGAGCGAGGCAGCCGAGCTCAGATATGTACTCTGTAACCAAGCTGGCGTCGATTCTCTCAAATACCTGGAACTCCACTGGTACCTCTTCTACTGTCAGACTCCATTTCTCTGCCATCCATAAATTGTTTATGTCGAGCTTGGTTGAATCGCAGATTATGAGTGTTGGGATTCCTGCTTCGTGGGCGGCGAGTGCTGCTATGCCCGAGCCCGACCTGTTTACGGCTGAGCCGTCAGGTAGCACTGCGTCACACCCCAGCAGCAGAGCGTCAACGCTTATGAGGCCTTCGCGGACTGAGAGGTCTGGTAGGAGGATAGTGTTTACACCCGAGGCCTTGAGCTCTCTATAAGCTGCGAGACCATCCATCAGAGGCCAGCCCACCAAGACCCTAGTCTCACGGGGTTTAAGCCTCTTCACAGTCAAAATTACCTGTGAACTCTTACTGAGTGTGAGTATTGTTCTGTATTGTGCCAGTCTCTTCTCAGCCGATCCTACAGCCGCTTCCAGGGCTGCCTCATATATTCGGCGCAGCTGGCTTATCATCTCCCGCAAATATGGCTTAGGCCCGCTCTCCTTCAGCGAGATGGTGTAGGCCTGCTTCAGGATGCTGACAAGGTTTATCGGGGAGACGAGACTCCTCCGTTTAAGAACAGCTGCATACAGCTCCTCGAGGAAGACTTTGACAGCGCTTGGCTCTCCATCCGGTGCAGCCTCCTCCAGATAGCTGAGGAGGCTCATGACTATTTGAGAGGAGCCGCCACGCCTATCAAAAACTATCTCAGAGATCTTCTCCAGCATTCTACGGCTTCAGCAATATTTTTCCGAAATGCTCACCAGCCTCCAACCGCCTATGGGCCTCGGACGCATCCTTAAGGCTGAAGACCTTATCGATCACTGGGCGAAGCTTGCCGTTGGAGAATAGGTTGATGATTCTTAGGAACTCGCCTTGGGTGCCCATACCACTCCCAATTATTCGCTGGTATTTTCTATAGAAAGGCCTTACGTTGAATGAGACTTGGTCGCCTGCTGTTGCGCCCACCACCACGAGTGTGCCGCCAGGCGCGAGGCATTGTAGGGCCTTCTCCCAGAAGGGGGTTCCAGCCATTTCAAGCACGACGTCCACACCCTCGCCGCCTGTAGCCTTTAAAACCTCTTCAACCACATCCTTCTTGTTGCGGTTTACGACGAGGTCGGCACCAGCCTTGTAGGCCTTCTCCTCCTTCCAGTCGTCCCCAACCACAGATATCACACTCGCTCCTGACAGCCGGGCAATCTGCGTAGCAGCCACACCCACCCCACTACTCCCACCAACCACTAGAACCCACATCCCCGGACCCACAGCCGCGTCTGTGACCAACGCCCTCCAAGCTGTGGAATAGTTTACAGGGAGGGCTGAGGCCTCCTCCATGCTGACCCCGCCCGGGAGGGGAATAGCTGTAGATGCAGGCGCAGCCACCAGTTCTGCATACCCTCCCCAGCGCGTGGAGCCGAGCCTCGAGCCGTTCCTGCAGAGCTGGAAGCGTCCAGTGAGACAGTATCTACACCTGCCGCAGGGTGTGTCGGGGAACAACACCACCCTGTCACCCCTCCTGAGATGTGGTGCCGTTGAGGAGACAACCTCACCGGCAACATCAACCCCGAGGACGTGGGGGAGCTTCACCTGGTATTTCCCAGTCCTGATCCACACGTCCACCCTGTTGACGCCTGCTGCCGCAACCCTAACCAGCACCTCTCCCTCCGCCGGCGCCGGGTCTGCCACATCCTTATACTCGAGGACCTCAGGTGATCCGTACCGCTCAAGGACTACTGCTTTCAACATTCTATCAAAACTAGTTGCGGGTAAATGAGTGTATCGCCCAGCACCTCAGCCACCATCCACCGGGTATGAGGGAAAACTAAAATTGAGCCACGCCCGCCCTAGTGCCGAAAAAGAGGTTGAAAATAGGTTGAAGACAACACTATCCGTCATTAAAGCGGATGTTGGAAGCGTATCGGGACACTACAAGCCACACAACGAGATGCTGCGCTATGCTCAGAAGAAGCTGAACGAGGCTAAGACAACTGGCCTCATAAACAGCGGATATGTGACCCACGCAGGGGACGACATAATACTCGTCATGACCCATAACAGGGGTGAGAATGATGCTGAGATTCACGGCCTCGCTTGGAGAATCTTCAAAGAGATAACCGAGAACGTGGCGAAGCCAATGAAGCTCTACGGAGCCGGCCAAGACTTGCTAAGCGACGCCTTTAGCGGCAACGTGAGAGGCCTCGGCCCAGGCGTTGCCGAGATAGAGTTTGAGGAGAGGAAGTCGGACCCGGTTGTAGTCTTCGCGGCCGACAAGACAGAGCCAGGCGCCTGGAACCTACCGCTCTACAGGATATTCGCCTCGCCAGACAACACTGCAGGCCTAGTCATCGATCCACAGCTCCAGAAGGGGTTCGTCTTCGAGGTCCTCGACCTATACGAGAGCAAGATAGTAGAGCTGAAGACCCCTGAGGAGCTCTACATGCTCCTCGGACTGCTGGGAACCCCCGGCCGATACGCCGTCGCCCGCGTCAGGCGGGCTGCTGACGGGGAGCCTGCGGCGGCGGCGAGCACTACGAGGCTGAGCCTGATTGCTGGGCGCTACGTGGGTAAGGACGATCCGGTGCTGGTGGTTAGGGCTCAGTCTGGCTTCCCTGCGGTTGGGGAGATACTTGCCGCCTTCGCCGTGCCGCCGATAGTGAGTGGCTGGATGAGGGGCTCGCATAGGGGGCCATTGATGCCTGTCTCGTTCAAGAATGGGCAGAATGTTGTCTCATACTTCGACGGCCCGCCGAGGGTGATTGCGATGGGCTGGCAGGTGAGTAACGGCAAGCTGATAGGCATTGACGGTGAAGAGCCTGCAGACCTGTTCGCCGACCCGTTCTGGGACTATGTGAGGCATAAGGCAGCCGAATTGGCGATTTATCTGAGGACAATGGGTGAGTTCGAGCCTGCACGCCTCGGCCACGAGGAGATGGAGTACACCACACTGCCCTCAATCCTGGAGACACTGAAGCCAAGGTTTAAGCCATACGAGGAGAAGCCAACCGCAAAGGCCCCAGCCACAAAGGGGAAGGAAGTCCAAGAAGAAGTAGATTAAACCATCCAGAACATAATACAGTACTCTCTTTTATGGGTTCAGAGGGATAGAAGACAGCATAGTCCATGCGGAGGTTTTAGTGTTTAACTATCTCGACCCCGAGTTGCTGGAGCCTCTCAACCACCAGCCCCCTATACTGGCCTTGGATACCCTTCCAGTCAATAACCGCCACACCACAACCATCCACAACACTCCTAACAGCCTCACCCAGAAGATCGAGTGCTTCAGGGATGAAATATTTTGGGAGTATGTGTCCAAAGTCATGCTCGCCGAGACTCATCAGCCTGGTGAAGGTGGGTGCGTAGTGACCGCCGCCCACACCTATCGCGGCAGACCTCGACGGTCCCGCGAGACAGGCCTCGATACACGCCTCTGCAATAACCTCTGCCGCCCTCTCGTCACCCCTAGCCTCGACAGGGCCACCGAACTCAACATAGACCATCGGTAAAGGCGAGTAGGGGCCGTGATGCGTGACCTCCAGCCCCACCCACCAGTCCTTTAGGCCTGCCCTCTCCTCGACACCCCGTCTAAGAGCGTTGTAGGCCGCCCTAATAGCCCCGGCCAGTGTTAGGGATAGTGCGCGCGGTTTGCCCCCCATGCTTACATCACCAGTCCAGTTGCCTGTTGCATGCGTGGTGAGAGCCTTTGTCCCGCTCTCCGACCTATGGGAGGAGGCTACTACGATAAGGTCTGCCCTGAGCCCTAATATCTCCTCCTCTGTGAGATAGAGGTGGTGCTTATCGACGACTATTGCTGAGACCGGGCGGCCGTGCAGCAGCTCCACACCCGCCGCCTGGACTGGCTCAAACCCAAACCTCTCTACTAGACACTTCCTGACCAGCATAGATGAGCTATCAGCGCGTGATATCAGGATAACGCGGCCGGCCAAGGGCTTTAAGGATTAAACCACATCCTAATTCATATACCATCCACACAACCTTCAACGAAGCCCAAAGAATCCGGCGGCTCGGCACAACGCCTTACTGGTGGCAGATGTTTTATAGTGGTGGGTGTTGTTACATTATGTTGCCTAGATTCAACATTAGTGGAAGGGTCAGGATAGCTCTCGCACAGGTCTCGACACGGATAGGCGATATCAAGGCGAATAAGGGGAAGCATATAGAGTATATCGAGAGGGCTCGGAGCGAGGGGGCGGACCTAGTTGTTTTCCCCGAGCTATCGCTGACCGGCTACCTGCTGAGAGACGTCGCCTACGAGGTCCCGCGCGCCTGTATCGAGGCCTTGGAGGAGATTAAAAAGGCCTGCCGCAACATTCGCGCAGTAATAGGTGTGGTTAGAGAGGTGAGGCCCGGAGTCATACAGAACGCGGCAGCTATCATAGGCGACGGAGAGATAGAGTGCGTGGTCCCGAAGTTCTATCTGCCAACCTACGGCCTCTTCGAGGAGGCGCGCTACTTCATGCCAGGTGACCCCCTTAAAGACCTCAAAATCACTAAAGACGGGTTTGGAGTCTTGATCTGCGAGGACCTCTGGCATCCGGAGCCTGCTGAGGCTCTTGTAAGACTGGGGGCTGAGGTGCTAGTCTGTATAGCGTCATCGCCTCTTCGGGGGTTGAATAATCCGGTGGAGGGTAGACCGTGGATTGACCACGCCTGGACCTCTATACTAAATGCGACAGCACTGACACATGCAGTCCACGTAGTCTTCGTGAATAGGGCTGGGCCGGAGGATGAGGAGTTCTTCTGGGGAGGGTCGAGGGTTGTAGGGCCTAATGGTGTAGAGCTGGCCAGGTGCAAAACCATGGAGGAGGACTTCAAAATCTGCGAGATAGACCTCTCAGAAAACGCGAGGGCGAGAAGGTTCAGCTCCTTCAGGATACACCTCAGGGAGTTCCACCACGCGTTGTCTAAGCTCTAGAAATGTTTTCACTCAGGCAGATTTTTAAAACCCGGTGAGGCTGGAATTGTTGGATGAGGGGAGATTGACCACTAGTGTGATCCTCCCAATCAAGGAGCTGGAGATCGATGCTGAGAGGGTCGCCAACTACCTCTGTATGAGGCTGAGACACTATGTCTTCGAATACGCCGGTAGGCGGGGAGGGGTTATAGGTCTGAGTGGCGGAATAGACTCGTCTACCGCCGCCTATCTCGCGGCCCGCGCATTAAGGCCCGAGAACCTCTTCTGCTACATTCTTCCAACCTCGGCTACACCGCAGCACGACGTACAGCTCGCCCAGACAGTAATTGAGGAGCTCGGAATACCTGAGGACAACTACGAAGTGATAAACATCGACGACATAGTGAGAACATTTGCAGAGAGGCTCGGCGTCGAGAACCCCCTCATAGTCGGCAACATAGCCGCGAGGGTTAGAATGATAATGCTCCACGCACAGGCTGCAAAGCATAACTGCCTCGTAATCGGTACAAGCGACAAGTCGGAACTAACCATAGGCTACTTCACAAAGTATGGGGACGCGGGGGTTGATGTTATGCCCCTCGCCGACCTCTACAAGACCCAGGTCAGGCAGCTTGCAAGGTATCTCGGCGTCCCCGAGGCGATAATTGTGAAGCCGCCGTCACCAGCCCTCTGGCCCGGCCAGACTGCGGAGGCGGAGCTGGGGATGCCATACGACCTGCTCGACAGCATCCTATATCTTAGGTTTGACGCCTGGCTCAGCGAGGAGGAGGTCGCATCCCGCCTAGGAATCGGCATAGAGGTTGTGGAGAGGGTTGTGAGGATGGTGAAGCAGACTCAGCACAAGAGACAGCTACCCGAGATATTCAGGCTCAGTGCTAGAGCGCATGGATCTGACTGGAGATATCCTAGGGAGTGGAGATAAATAGTTTGCCGGAGGCATGGCTCACGGTGTGCGTTGTGCTGGCCGCTGGGTCAAAGAATTGATAAGGCTTTAATCCCGGCGTCCTTCGAGGTTCTACTGGCTCACAATACTTTTATATTTAGGAGAATAGTGAGCTTCAGGCACGGTGATTATGAGCCACATCAGGTTCTCCGAAGAAGAGTGGGAAGAAGAGGAAGAGTGGGAGGAAGACTTCGAGGAAGAGGAGGAAGAATGGGAAGAAGAAGAGTGGGAAGAAGAGGAGTTAGAGGAAGAGGAGGAAGTATAGTCCAAGCCACCGGTAACCCGAATTTTTTATTTAGAAGGTCAGAACTGTTTTCGCATAGCTAGATATATTGAAATCTGAATATGCTGGCCTCTCTGGGTTAGGGCTTATCGCGGGATAAGCGTTATAACGCTGGTGCGAGAATAGTTATACATGCCTAGGCTTGAGGAGAGGAGGCTACAGCAACTTCGCGGGAGCTCCTACGTTTTGACACTCCCGAAGGAGTGGGTGGAGGAGCTGGGGCTCGGTAAAGGGTCTAGTGTTTTCCTACTTGCGGAGCCGGGGCTCCTGATAGTTGTTCCGGGGGAGAGGGTCGGTGGCCCTTTGGTGGATGTTGAGTTAGACGTAATAGGTGTGGGGAGGCTTGAGGATTTGACTAGGGCCTTGTATAAGATTGGTGTGAACCAGGTGAGGTTTAGGACCCGTGGGCCGGTTCAACAGGTGATAAGTAGGCTTAGAAGGATGAGGGGAGAGGTTCACGGCCTCATCGCCACTGCCCCCAGCGAGAACGAGGTTCTAGCCTCCTTCTCCGACGAAGTCTTCGCAAGCCTAGACCAAGGCATCAGGGTGTTTTTAACGACCCTGGTCTCAGCAGCCCAATCGGCTGCAAAAAATGTGGGCTCCGGAGAAACCGGGTCTCCGCCTGATGAGCTGGCCGACTGCCGCTTATACGCCCTCGCCCTCTTCAGATACGCCTCGGGGCTGATAACAAAACCATCTAGAGACTTGATAGTCCGAGCCCTTCCCCTAGCCAGCCTAGTCTCAGCCCGGATGCTGGATCTCTGCGAGGCTTTCGAAGACGTTGCGACTGACGGCGGGGGAGGAGACCTCTCACACACAGTCAAGACTTTTGCTACACTTGTCTCCGAGCTCACAGACGCTGTTGGTGGTGACTATGAGGCGTTGGAGAGGGTGGGAGAGAAGGTGGAGGAGGTTTTGACCGGTAGAGGGTTGGAAGATTGCCGAGTCTATACACTGTTTGTGGCGTTGTCGAAAGTGGTTGAGAGTCTTAAGGAACTCACGCTCACTAGGGCAGCGCTTACTGCCTGATGGCGAAGAGTTCGACGGCTACGTGGAGTTTCGAGGGTGAGTAGCTCTTAATGACCCTTCGGCCCAAGAGCCTCGCCTTGTATCCCAGCCCCTCGGCAGTGGAGAGGGTGTTGGCTGCCAGCTCACCTTCCCTCCCCCTCACGGCTAGGCTGTGGAGATGGATAATTCCCCCAGCGGATGAGAGCATACTCAGAGCGTATGGGAGGAAGCTTACTGTGTCGTGGAGATACCCCATTATGACCCTGTCCGCTACCTGGCCTATCCGCTTAGCCACCTCCCTGCAGTCTCCGAGATGAGGCTCAACTATCTCCGAGACCCTATTCCTCTCAATGTTCTTGACGAGGAATCTGTATGCGGCCGGGTTAATCTCGACTGCGTGTACCCTTTTGGGCCTAGCGTGGTAGGCTATCGGGATGCTGAACTGCCCCACTCCTGCAAACATGTCTACGACCACCTCCCAGCTCCTGACCATGGCCGCGGTTCTAATCCTCTCAAACTTGTTCCCAAGACAGAACATCAGGCTGGCTGGGTCTAGCTCAAACTCCACACCATACTCGCGATAAACTATGGAGTCGGGTGTGGAGCCCCAGAGAACCTCTATTCTCGGCCTCCTATACTCACCCTCCACCCCCCAATACCTCAGTATTGCCTTGACATTTGGGTGGCTCTTCAGTATCCGTCGGACTGTCTCCTCTACGTCGCTCGACTCTTCAGGCCTAACCATCGCCACACCGCCAAACAGCTTAACCACTCCGAACAGACCTAACCGTGTCCATAGATAAAACCGTAACCCCTCTATTTGGAAAAGGAAAAATCTTAGGGGTGCAGACAGAGTAGACGATAGCCTTGAAGGCGGCGACCCCGCTTGAGGATTACTTGAAGGAGCAGGGGGTGGATGCGCGTCTAATATTTTTTGAGGGGCATGTGAAAACTGTGGCTGCTGCGGCCAAACGGCTGGGTGTGGGACCGGAGAGAATAATCAAGAGTATTCTGTTCATAGATGACAAGGGTGGACCTGTCCTCGCCGTTGTCCGGGGTGACAGGAGGGTGAGCGAGTATAAGCTTGCGAGACTGATCGGTGCGAGGAGTGTCAGGATTGCCACCCCGGAAGAGACGCTGATTCACACGGGCTACGAGGTTGGTTCTGTTCCTCCAGTAGGCTTGAAACCTAGCATTCGCGTGGTCATCGACTCCGAGGTTGTACGTCTCGACAGGGTCTACGGTGGTGGGGGGAGTCAAAACGCACTGGTCGAGATTTCTCCTGCCGATATTCAGAGGCTGACCGGCGGCGCGGTGGGCGACATAATCGTCCCTACTTAGGGGACTAACACCTATATAGGGGGTGGCTAGAAGGTTGGTAGTTGTCTCAGAAACAGCAGGCCAGACAGGCTGAGAAGTCAAAGCCGGCGGAGAAGCGTGTGCTTAACTTATCCGTCAGTAACGTCGCCGAGGTCGAGTCCTTCGCCAAATCCCAGCCCTACCTCACCCCATACCTTGTTGCAGAGAGGTTTGGGGTTAGACTGTCTGTGGCTAAGAGGTTTCTGAGGGAGTTGGCAGAGAAGGGGGTTCTAAGACAGCTTGAAGGTGTTACGAGACTGAAGCTCTACGTACCAACAACAGAGGTTAAGATCACTCCACACAAGCCTCAGACCGCTACACAGACTGTTGAGGGGGAGGAAGGGGTTGTGGGCGTGGCGGCTAAGAAAAAGACGAAGGGGAAGGCGGCTAAGCCTAAGAAGAAATAGGCTCACCCCTAGCCTCCGCGACGACTATTCGTGCACCCTGTCTCAAGTTCTTGAGGCTGCTGGGATCGCTGGTCAGTTTACCGATCCTGACGGCCTGCACTGGTGGTGGTATAGGCTCCACCACGAAGGCGATGGCTGGGATTGAGGGCCAGTAGAGAATGTCCCCGGGCTCAACTTTTTTGGCCTCCTTCTCAGCCCCCCTCCTAATCTCGACCTGAAAGTATGCCAGCCCACCTGACAGCGCCAAGGCGCCGCTCAGAGGCAGAGCCCTGACAACCCTGTCATAAGTCATCGGGGCCAAGTATCTGTTAAGCTCCCCCTGTAGTTCAACGCCGCCCTCAATCTGGATTCTGATCTGCGTAGAGGGCCTGAGGGGCATCTGGGATGTCACTGCCCCTTCTGCTCTTCCTTGCCAGCCGCGCCACTACTCTGCTGGTAGATCACCGCGCCTATCTCCTGCGCAACCTTTCTAAGAGACTCCATCGAAGACTTTATCCCCTGTATGTCGGACTTCTTCAGCGCATCCCTCAGCTTGTCCGAGGCCTCCTTTACCCTATTCCTTGTCTCCTCGCTGAGCTTTGAGCCATACTCGCTCATCGCCTTGTCTACGGTGTAGAGCAGGGACTCAGCCTCGTTCTTCAGCATTGCCTCCTCCTTCCTGCGCCTATCCTGCTCTGCATACTGCTCGGCCTCCCTAATCATCCGCTCAATCTCCTCTCGGGAGAGCCTGTGTGGCGCTGTTATCTTCACGCTCATCTCCTTTCCCGTACCCAAGTCTTTAGCCGTAACGGTCAGGATTCCGTCAGCGTTGATGTCGAATGTAACCTCGATTCGTGGAACACCACGCGGGGCCGGTGGAATTCCATCCAATATGAACCGGCCCAGCGACACATTGTCTGCGGCCATCGGCCTCTCCCCCTGGACGACATGTATCTCCACCGATGTCTGGAAATCGGCGGCGGTCGTGAAGATTTTACTCCTCCTGACCGGTATTGTTGTGTTCCTCTCGATTAGCGGCTCGACCAGCCCGCCCAACACCTCTACTCCAAGCGTGAGCGGCGTGACATCCAGCAGCACTATGTCCTTCCCCTTCAGCTCCCCAGTCAGTATCGCCGCCTGAATCGCCGCGCCCGCAGCCACACACTCCATCGGGTCTATCCCACGCTCAGGCTCTTTACCAAGCGTCTTCTTCAGAAACTCCCTTATAATAGGCATCCTCGTCGGCCCACCAACAAGGATGATCTTGTCTATGTCTTCGGGCCTGAGCTTAGCGTCCCTCAGCGCCTGCTCGATCGGCCCCCTGCACCTCTCGATAATGGGTGCGACGAGCTCCTCGAGTTTAGCCCTTGTCAGGACGTGGGTGAAGTGCTTCGGCCCACTGGCGTCTTGGGCGATGAACGGCAGGTTTATCTCGGTCTCGTATACGTTTGAGAGCTCTATCTTGGCCCTCTCAGCGGCTTCGCGGAGCCTGTTCATGGCTACCGGGTCTTTTGTCAGGTCGATTCCCGTCTCCCTCCTAAACGTCTCGACTAGATAGTTGACTATTGCCTCGTCCATGTCTCTGCCTCCGAGCTGGGTGTCACCTGAAGTAGCCTTTACCTCGAAAACACCACCGCCGAACTCCATTATCGTGACGTCGAGTGTACCACCGCCAAAATCGAAAACAAGAATCCTCATCTCCTTCTCCAACTTATCGAGGCCATAGGCGAGGGCGGCAGCCGTGGGCTCATTTATTATTCTGAGGACCTTCAGCCCTGCGATCTCGGCTGCATCCTTTGTAGCCTGCCTCTGATTATCGTTGAAGTATGCAGGCACAGTTATGACGGCCTCCTTGACCTCCTCGCCGAGGTAGGCCTCCGCGTCGCGCTTAATCTTCTGGAGCAGGAAGGCGGAGAGCTGCTGGGGAGTAAACTCCTTACCGTGCAGCCTATACTTATAGTCCGTGCCCATCCTCCTCTTAAAACCAGTGACCGTGCCCTCAGGGTTAGTAACGGCCTGCCGCCTAGCAGGCTCGCCGACTAGAAGCTGCCCATCCTTCGTGAACGCCACATAGGAGGGAAAAGCCTTCCCATAGAGTGTAACCCCCTCGGCGCTCGGAATCAGCGTTGGCCTGCCCCCAATCACCACGGCTGCGGCCGAGTTGCTGGTCCCGAGGTCAATGCCAATGGCCTTCGGCATATAACACCACCATTAAATGTAATATATGG
>CAKZUF010000024.1 GCA_937921685.1 uncultured archaeon | reverse complement strand
GAGTCGGTTAGAGACTTTTCATTAAAGTTTGGCTGTGGTGTTAAGAGCTTTAAGGTCTTGGTCGGTGAGTTGAGTATGCTTGACACGGGGGTGCTTCGTGAGGCTTTGGAGAGGCTTATCGAGGCGAGCGAGGTTAAGGGGGCAGAATTCTCCCTCGAGATTGAGCCTGCTAGGATTAGCTGCGGCTCATGCGGCAACATGATCACCTTCGGCGAGGCCGTCTCAGGCCTCAGCGAGGATGAGAGGGAGATGATTCATTTTCTCCCAGACCTTATCGCCTCGTATATGGCCTGCAGGAGGTGTGGGAGCCTAGACCTGAGGATTGTCTCGGGTAGGGGAGTGAGTGTGAGAGATGTCGTATGCGCCGAGGAATAGTGGAGACCATCTAGACTACAGAGACCCACTCATAGAGGAGAACTTGGAAAAAATCTCCCAGGTAATCCTAGTCACGGGAGGGAAGGGCGGGGTGGGGAAAAGTCTGATCGCGTCCACCGCCGCCCTACTACTCTCACGGTCATCCAACAGGACAGGGCTGCTTGACCTCGACCTACATGGCCCCTCCTCATGCCTTCTACTCGGCGTTGATGATAGTCCTGTCGAGTCGGAGGAGGGTCTGGTTCCGCCGGTTGTGGATGGGTTGAAAGTGATGTCGGTTGACCTGTTCTCGAGGGGTAGACCCCTCCCCCTAACCGGGCGCGCCAAGGAGGAGATAGTGAAGGAGATGCTGGCCCTAACCACTTTTGGTCGTCTTGACTACCTGCTAGTAGACCTGCCTCCAGGTACTGGGGACGAGCTCCTCACAGTCTCAAAATATGTCAAGGGGAGAGGCTGCGCGCTCGTGGTCACTACACCGACACATCTAGCTGTAAACGTGGCCGGAAGACTCATAGACATTCTGAGCTCCATCTCCCTGAAAATAATCGGCATTGTGGAGAATATGTCCACCGGCGACCCTCTAAGCCCCTCGAGGGAGCTTGCGCGTGTGAAGGGAGTGGCTTTTCTGGGAGAGATCCCTCTAGACCCGTTGCTAAACTCGCGGGGTGCGAGGCTGGGGAGGGGTGAGCTTCTTTCGACGCGATTCGCTGAGGCGGTCAAACACGTCATCAGGAATGCCGGCCTGAGGGTAGAGTAGCCTCTTCTTCACGATTCTCTACATATTTCAATAATATTCAGCATGAAAGCATAGACCTGCACACAACACATTTATATTATATTAGATCTCTAAAATATGTGATGGGGGAAATTAGAGACCAAAGTGATTATTACCTCCTCGACCCCCAGCTTATTGATGGGCTAATCTCAGCCCTCCGCGGGCTAGGATACTCTGTGATCGGGCCGGTTGTCAGGGAGGGTGCCATAGTATATGACGAGATTGAGTCAGCGGCTCAGCTGCCGGTTGGGCTGAGGGATAGACAGGGTCCTGGACACTACAGGCTTGAGGAGAGGGGTGATAAGGCGTTCTTCGGCTTCGTAGTAGGACCACACTCTTGGAAGAGGTTTCTATACCCGCCCCGCGTCAAACTCTTCACAGTCTCGAGAAAAGGTGAAGTCACCGCCAACAACCTATTAGGGAGGAAGATGGCTTTTATTGGGGTTAGGGGATGCGAGCTCGCCGCCATCTCAGTCCTAGATAAGGTGTTGTTGGGCGGCACCTACGTGGACCCGGTCTACTCAGCTATGAGGCGCGATGTGTTCATAGTCGCGGTCAACTGCACTGAGCCGGGTGAGAACTGCTTCTGCCAGTCCGTTGGCACAGGGCCGGAGGCGGGGGCGGGCTATGATGTAAGCCTCACAGAGGTGGTGGGAGATGGTGTACACTACTTCGTGGCGAGGGCGGGCTCGGATGCTGGCAAGAGCCTCCTCGAGAATATTGGCGCTCGGAGGGCGACTGACGAGGAGGTCTCAGAGGCCGCTGCTAGGATGGAGAGGAGTCGCACACTGTTTAGAAAGAGCTTGGACGTCAACGGTCTGAAGGACCTGCTATACAAAAACCTCGAGAGCCCAGTCTACGCAGAGGTTGCTGAGAGGTGTCTCGCATGTGCCAACTGTACACTTGTGTGCCCCACCTGCTTCTGCACAACAGTAGAGGAGGCCACCAGTCTCTCGGGCGATGTTGCTGAGCGCTGGAGAAGATGGGACTCATGCTTCAATGCCGACTTCTCCTACATCCACGGCGGGCCAATCAGATCCAGCAGGCTGAGCAGGTACCGCCAGTGGCTTACACACAAGCTTGCGACGTGGATTGACCAGTTCGGCGTCATGGGCTGTGTGGGCTGTGGCAGGTGCATCACCTGGTGTCCAGTGGGGATAGATATTACGGAGGAGGCGGCAAGGATTAGGCAGAGGGGGTTGGAGGTGAGTGCGACATGAGTAGCCAGCAGGTCGAGCTTTTAACCCTGCTGAGCGACCACCCGTTCACCAAGGGCATGCGGGAGGAGAAGGTCAAGGAGCTAGCATCAATCGCCAACATTGTAAGGTTCGCTGCGGGGCAGAGGATATTCAGTGAGGGCGAGGTGCATAAGAGGCTGTACCTGATAGTCTATGGCCTCGTAGCGCTTTACTTCAATATCCCGCCTAGGGGAGAGTTCAGGTTCGAGACTATAGGTAGCGGGGAGGTTCTGGGCTGGTCTTCACTCATAGAGCCGTTCAAGAAGACTGCAGGCGCGGTAGCCGTTGAGAACACTATGGCAATCTCGATCGACAGCGAGAAGATGCTGCGGATGATGGAGAGTGACATCGAATTCGGCTACGAGGTCTACCGACGCATAGTGAGGGTTGTCGCTGACAGGCTTAGAGCTACAAGGCTACGCCTAGCGGACATCTACGGTGAGCCGAGGACTGGTGCGGTGTGATGGCCGAGCAGAGTCTAGGAGCAGCCGCTGGCCTAGAGCCGTTCAAGATTGATTGGTGCCAAGTTGTCGGACGGGCTAAAGAGACGCCGGATACGTACACCATTAGGCTTCGGCCGCTCTGGCGTGGCGGGATAGCCTTCAACCCCGGCCAGTTCAACATGCTTTACGCCTACGGCGTTGGCGAGGTCCCCATCTCCATAAGCGGAGCCACCTCAGACGGGCAGGCGCTGGAGCATACCGTGAGGGCGGTCGGGCCTGTGACTAGGGCCCTGACATCGGCGCGGATAGGATCTAGCCTGGGGCTGAGGGGGCCTTTTGGTAGGGGGTGGCCGCTCAGAGAGGCTGAGGGCCAAGACGTAGTCATTGTTGGGGGTGGAATAGGCCTGGCACCCCTAAGACCCGCAATCCAGTACATAATAAAAAATAGAGAGAGGTATGGGAGGTTTTACGTTCTCTATGGGGCCCGCACGCCTGCTGATCTCCTCTACAAGAGGGACCTGCAGTCTTGGCGGGCTAGACTGGACACTCAGTTACTCGTCACGGTGGATAGGGGGGATGAGAAGTGGCGTGGATACATCGGCGTGGTCACGACGCTATTCAGATACGTGAGGCTGGAGCCAAACAGCACCTACGCCTACGTATGCGGACCCGAGATAATGATGAAGTTCACTGTGCAGGAGCTGAAGAATCAGGGGCTGCCAGATGAGAGGATCTTTGTCTCCATGGAGAGAAATATGAAGTGTGGCGTCGGTATATGTGGGCACTGCCAGTTCGGCCCATTCTTCGTCTGCAAGGATGGGCCAGTATTCAGTCTCTCAGAGGTCTCAAACTTCTTCGGGAGGAGGGAGGTGTGATGGCGAGGAGGAGGCCAAAGATCGCCGTCTACAAATTCGCATCCTGTGACGGCTGCCAGCTAAGCATCCTCGACTTGGAGGAGGAGTTGCTAACAATTGGCGAGACTTTCGAGATCGCGTACTTCTTAGAGGCCAGTCGTGCAGTCGTTAAGGGGCCATATGACATCGGTCTAGTAGAGGGTAGCATCACAACCCCCCACGACGCCGAGCTCATCAAAGAGATCAGGAAGAACTGTAAGGTGCTCATAACCATAGGCGCCTGCGCGACAGCGGGTGGGATTCAGGCCCTCAGGAACTGGAGGGGCTCAGCCGAGTTTATGAAATACGTCTATCCGAGGCCGGAATACATTGAGACGCTGGACAAGTCGACTCCCATCTCAGACCATGTGCCGGTCGACTTCGAGCTCCGAGGCTGCCCAATAAACAAGTACCAGCTGCTTGAGGTGATGTCGGCATACCTTGCCGGGAGGGCGCCCAGCATTCCTAACCAGAGCATCTGTGTCGAGTGTAAGCTTAGGGGCACCGTATGTATAATGGTGGCTAGGGGCGTACCATGTCTCGGCCCCGTGACTCATGCCGGCTGCGGAGCCATCTGCCCAGCCTATGGTAGAGGCTGTTACGGCTGCTACGGGCCGAAGGAGTCGCTGAACTCTAGGTCATTGATGAAGCGTTTCATAGAGCTGGGTAAGCGGCGGGAGGAAGTGGTGATGGCTTTCAGACTCTTCAACGCCTGGGCACCTGGCTTCAGGGAGGTGGAGGCTGAGGCTTGACTGCTAGGGAGAAGGAATACCGCGTCGACTATCTAGCTAGGGTTGAGGGAGAGGGTGCGCTCTACATCAAGCTTAGAGGCCGCGAGGTAGTGGATGTCAAGTTCAGGATATTCGAGCCTCCAAGGCTCTTCGAGGCGCTGCTTGTGGGCCGGATGTACTATGACGCCCCAGACATAACTGCTAGGATCTGCGGGATTTGCCCTGTAGCTTATCAGATGAGCTCGGTTCACGCTTTTGAAAGGCTCTTCGGCATAACCATAGACCCGTCAGTGAGGAGTTTGAGGAGGCTCTACTACTGCGGAGAATGGATAGAGAGCCACATGCTCCACGCCTTCCTACTCCACGCACCAGACTTCCTAGGATACGACGACGCCATCAAGATGGCTAAGAAACACCCCAAAGTCGTGAAGAATGCCCTCAAGGTGAAGAAGCTGGGAAATGACATAGTCTCACTGCTGGGTGGGAGGGAGATTCACCCCGTCGCAGCCTGTGTCGGCGGATTCTACCATACGCCTTCTAAACGCGAGCTAATGGATCTGAGGGAAAGGCTTGTAGAAAACATTGAGACTGTTGGAAACCTGCTGGAATGGGTCGCGGACCTGGAGTTCCCCGCTTTTGAGCAGGACTACGAGTTTGTATCCCTCAGGCATCCAGACGAGTATCCAATGAACGAGGGAAGGATTGTGTCGAATAAAGGGTTGGACATCCCGGTAGACCAGTATGAGGACTTTTTTGCGGAGGAGCAGGTGCCGCACTCCAACGCGCTGCACTCCTACATCATAGGCAGAGGCTCATACATGGTCGGCCCCCTCTCCAGAATCAACCTGAACTATGACAAGCTCCACGACGGCACAAAGGAGATGCTGAAGAGAATCGGGTTCAAGACCCCTTGCAGGAACCCGTTCAAGAGCATAATCGCTAGGGTGGCAGAGACATACTACGCCTTTGAAGAAGCTCTCAGAATTATCGACGAATATGTGGAGCCGTCGAGTCCGAGGGTGGAGCCACGGGTCAGGGCTGGGAGGGGCTGCGGATGCACTGAGGCTCCTAGGGGCATACTCTACCACAGGTACGATGTGGATGGCGAGGGCCGCATACTTTCGGCCAAGATAGTGCCCCCCACCGCACAGAACCAGAAGAGGATTGAGGAGGACCTCAGGGCCTTGGCGCCCGAGATAGTGAGGCTCCCACGTAGCCAGGCAGTCTGGAGATTTGAGCAGGCGGTAAGAAACTACGACCCGTGCATCTCCTGCGCGACACACTTCCTCAGGCTGGAGATTGAGGAAGAGTAGCGGCATAGGGAGGATAGTGGTGGCGTGTATCGGCAACAGGTTTAGGGGTGATGATGGGGCTGGGCATAAGGTCGCCGACCTGCTCTCAGGCGAGGTGGGTGTAGAGGTTATCAGGCTCCAGACACCAGCCGAGCTTCTAAACCACCTCACAGGAGACACCGACCTCCTAATCATAGTGGATGCAATGGAGAAATTCTCTAGGGCAGGAGCAGTCCACAGACTCGACTCGACAGACAAACTTTCAAGGACAGCGGCGTGGAGGTCGACGCACACGATGACTTTGCCGGAGATCATCGGTTTAGCCGACTCCCTCAAGATACTTCCAGCTAAGATACTGGTCTACGGAATAGAGGGTGAGCGGTTTGAACAGGGCCTAGGCCTATCCGAAAGTGTGGAGAAGGCATGTGTAACGGTGGCCTCAGAGATTAGGAGGATACTGCGAGGCGGTGGAGAATAACCATTCAACAATCTGTATCTGGCATTCACAGCGCTGGCGTTCCAGTCATGCACTAGGCCTCAGGCCAAGCCGTGGCGCAACAACTCTCACAAGCTCTCCGAAGACCACATCTACCCCGCCTCCGGCATCTACCTTCACCATCAATCCAGCCTCGCACAGTCTAAGATATTCTCTCCTAACCTCCTCTAGGAAGCCCGGGTCCTCGAACCTTATCCTCTTCTTCTTCCTCCTTAGGGCCTCTTCAACACTGATGTCCAGTAGAACGGCGATGTCGGGGTGTGGGGCCATCTTGTTTATCTCCCTGACCCAGAGGGGGCTGCCAGTCATCACGCCCTGATAGGCGTAGGACGAGTAGAGGTATCTGTCACACACCACTACCTGGCCCCTCTCCAGCATCGGGTTCACGACCTTGTTTAGGTGGTAGATCCTGTCTGCCGCGAAGAGGAGGGCCAGCAAGTGTGGGTTAGCGCCTCCCCGCCTCAAGTAGGATTTAATCATCCTTCCAAGGGCTGAGCCAGTCGGTTCAGAGGTATACTCAGCCGCCACACCCTTCGATCTGAGAAATCTCACGAGCCTCTTAGCCTGGGTTGTCTTACCCGCGCCGTCAATCCCTTCGATAGCCACGATCAATCCCCTGCCCACCCATCTCCCACCCGCCTTCGCGTAACATCTACTTTATCTACTCCCCGCAGCCCTCTATGCTCGGAGTGAGGTTTCAGGCGTCAGGGAGGTTAGTCCTTCCAGGCGATAGGCTGTGCGTAGTGGAGGAATTCACGCCTAGTGACGGTGCAGAGGCCCTGAAGGACGGGTCCGTAGTAGCAACTGTTACTGGAGTCGCCGAGTACGACTTGAAGAGACACTCGGTCTCTGTCAAGGCCGTAAAGCCTTCGGTCAAGATCAAGTCGGGCGACCTCGTCCTCTGCCAAGTAAGAGAAGTCCAAGACAAGCTAGTGATCTGCGACATACTCGCTGCTGCCGGTCACCCGGTCAAGACCCACTGGACAGCGGCAGCCCTACACCGCCGCGAGACACCGATCTTCACCGTGGGAGACATAATTGTGGCGCGAATCCGGGATGACTACTCCGGCATATACAGCCTCACGGTTAGGGGTCGTGGTCTCGGAGTCTTCCAGGCTTTCTGCGACATATGCGGCGCCCCCCTGACCGTGAGTGGCAGAGCCCTCTTCTGCGTGAGGTGTAAGAGGAAATACACTAACCGGCCGGTTGTCCCCTACTACGGGAAGGTTAATACGATCCTTAAGATGTTTGGAGGGTTGCTTTCACCTGAGGGTGGTGGTCTGCTCTGGAGGTCAAGGTAGTCGAGAGGGGTGAAAATGTCTTAGAGCTAGAGTTGAAAGACATAGACTTCAGCATCCTCGACGCTCTCCAAGAGGTTCTAAACTCTTTCGAGGAGGTTGAATACGCAGGCGTCAACCTAACACACCCTCTCATCGGGACTCTAAGGTTCATATTGAAGACTCGCGAAGGACATAGGGCTGCCGACGTATTGTTAAAGGGCTTACGCGAACTCTCCTCTAGGGCGAAGGGGTTGAGAGAGTCGATACAGCAGCTGCTATCATAGGAGATGAGATGGGATTGAATAAGGTTAATCAAATAACCGTGCGGTGCTATCTCCGCGGTGTGAGAGGTGATGGATGAGACATGGAGTTCTGCCCCCGCTGCGACGCCGTACTGATCGCTGAGCGGAGGTCAAACAGCGTAGTCCTAGTCTGTAGGAAGTGTGGATATGTGAAGAAGCCTGCAGGGGATATTGTCACCCACAAACAGAGGAGGCCGCGGAAAACAGTAATAGTCGACGACGTTGAGAAAGAGGTGCTGCCTAAGACCAGCGACGTACAGTGCCCACAGTGTGGAAACCAGGAAGCCTATTGGTGGAGCGTCCAAACAAGATCTGCCGACGAGCCCATGACACAGTTCTTCAGATGCACAAAGTGCGGCTACACCTGGAGAGAATATGCCTAAACCGGTCCGCATCAAATATATTGCCTGAAATCTAAAGCTTATAGTGGTGGCCGCGGTGGTGTAGCTGGTAACACTCCGGGCTGTGGACCCGGCGATCGTGGGTTCAAATCCCACCCGCGGCCCATTTAGCCTGGATGTGTGGGTGTCGAGGTCTCCCCGGGTATCTGGCATAGGCACATATATACTCCGGGTTGTATGTTAGCCGTGAGCGGGATAAGGAGAGTTAGGGGCGAGATACCAACTGTTTATGCATTGACTGTCTCCGTAGTGGCGATAGCAGCTGTCTTGGCTGCTTCCCTCTATGCTATGAATATGCTCAGCAGTGCGAGTAGCGTGCCATACAGTCTGCAGACAGGAGATAGCGGGGAGGGAGTCTCTGGCGTCCGCGTGCCTGTTAGGGGCGTAGGGATTGTTAAGCTAAAGCCGGACAGGATGACCTTCACGCTCGGAGTAGAGGCTCGTGGAGCCACGCCGCTAGAGGCCTCTAACCTGAACAGCGAGGTTGCTGGAAGAGTTGTTGCGTCACTCCTCACAAACGGGGTGGATGAGAAGAACATCAAGACTTCATACATCGCGATAAACCCTGACTGGAAGTGTGACAAGGACGGATGCCGCCAGGAAGGGTATGTAGCCGTCAATATAGTAACTGTGGCGTTGGAGGACAATCTGATACAGGAGGCGCCGAAAATAATTAGCGAAGCAATCCAGGCGGGGGCGACAAATCTCCAGGGCGCATGGTTCGACCTCAAAGACGAGACGAGAAAGAATCTGAGGGACTCGGCGCTTCAGAAGGCATTCGCCGACGCAACCGCAAAGGTCTCAAAGATTGCCGAATACCTCAACATGAGGATAAAAGCCATTGAACAGGTTCAAGTCTCGTTCCCCGAGGAGGGTGGCGGACCCATACCAATAGCTAGGACGGATGTCGCTGTAGCAGCTGGGCAGGGTGCAGGCGGACCCCCCATAATGGCTGGAGAGATAACATATACTGTGACGGTTGACATCACTTATGTGTTTGAGCCGTTAAGCTGAAGCAACTCCACTACAATTTTTATTATCTGTTATTTAATAGTCCCGGCTCTAGGGCTAGTAGCAGGTATCTGTAGCCATCGATTATTGCAGAGAGGCTTGCCTCGATGATGTTGTTGGAGACGCTGGTGGTTACCCAGCTCCTCTCCCTCCATGTAAACTCGGTGAAGACCCTTACGTAGGCTGCGGTCCCCTCCTTACTGTCGACGACGTGGACCTTGTAGTCGGTGAGGCTGACGTCCTTTAGGGCTGGGAACCTGGATGAGATTCCGCTCCTGACCGCCTCGTCCAGCGCGTGCACAGGCCCCACGCCCTCGCCCATCGCCGTAACTATGTCGCCATTCACAGATATTGTCACTATGGCTCTGGAGATCCTCCTGCCTATGTTGACTGACTCGACCCACCAGTTCTTGACTTCGAAGAGCTCCCTGTACATGCCAATGTGCTTCAGGATGAGGAGGATTACGGTGGCTTCGGCCGGCTCTAGATGATATCCAAGCGCCTCCATCCTCTTTACCTCCTCAGTCGCCGCCCTCAGCTCCTCCTTAGAGAGGTTTAGGCCTATGCGTCTGGCTAAGTCCATGAGCGCCGACCTGCCTGCCTGATCCGAGATGGAGAGGACTCTCTCGTTGCCGACCATCGAGGGGTCGATGTGCTCGTATGTTCTAGGGTGCTTGATTATGGCGTCTATGTGGACTCCTCCTTTATGGGCGAAGGCGTTTCTCCCGACATAGGGGTGGTTGGGTGCGAGGTGGAATCCGGTGACACTGGCTATGAACCTTGCAACCTCGGTGAGCTTCTTAAGCCTCTCGATGTCGCCGTCCTTGAGCATCTTGAACCCCATCTTGAGCCTGAGGGCCGGTATAATCTGAGCCAAGTCTGCGTTGCCGCACCTCTCCCCCAGTCCGATAAATGTTCCTTGGACATGACGCACACCCGCCTCCACGGCCACTAGACTGTTTGCGGTGGCGCAGCCCGCGTCGTTATGGGCGTGTATCCCGAGAGGGGCGTTAATCTCTGACCTCACCCCCTTGACGATGCTGAGGAGCTCGGATGGCAGTGTGCCACCGTTCGTATCGCATAGCACCAGGGTCTCAGCCCCAGCCTCCCTGGCAACCCTAAGGACAGATAGGGCGTAGTCGGGGGAGTCCTTCCAACCGTCGAAAAAGTGCTCTGCGTCGAAGATGACCCTGATCCCGTGGCCCTTAAGATAGTTGACCGTCTCGTCTATCAACTCTAGGTTCTCTTCAGGCGTGGTCCTCAAGACCTCCCTAACGTGGAGTAGCCAGCTCTTACCGAATACAACGGCGTAGGGGACATCCGCCTCGACTAGGCTTTTAAGCATTGGGTCTTGGTCTACCTTGGAGTTCTTGTGTTTGGTGCTTCCGAAGACGGCGAGCTTGCTGTGGGTGAGCGATATGCTCTTCACGGCCTTGAAGAACTCTGAGTCCTTTGGATTCGCACCCGGCCAGCCGGCCTCGATAATGTCTATGCCGAGCTCGTCAAGCTTCTCAGCTATTCTCAGCTTGTCCCTTAGGCTTAGAGAGACGCCTCTGGTCTGGGCGCCGTCCCGGAGCGTCGTGTCGAGAAGCTCGACGTAATCGATTGAGACACCCCTTGCCTCATGTCTGAAAGCCGCCAATATTTAAGTTATTCGTCCCAACCCCCATAGCTTCCAGCACACTCCACATGAAAGTCCACACAAGTATATTCAGTCTGACCCCCACATATTTATATTACAACCCATATTTGTATAAGCGTGGCGCCCATTAGAGTTGGAATAAATGGTATGGGGCGCATCGGGAGGCTATTCCTCCGCGCCGCCCTCAAAGACCCGCTCTATGGAAAGGCCTTCGAGGTTGTGGCTTTTAACGATATTGCGGACGCCAAGACAACTGCCCACCTGATCAAGTACGACTCTGTTCACGGCAGGCTGGGCGAGGAGGTAAGGGCAACCGACGCTGGGGGCATCAGGATTGGGAGCAGAGAGTTTACCTACTTCACGGTCCCTAAGCCCTCCGAGATACCGTGGGATAAGGTGGGAGTCGACGTGGTCGTCGAGTCGACCGGCCTATTCACTAAGAGGAAGGACGCCGCGGGACACTTGGAGCGCGGGGTTAAGAAGGTCATCATCTCGGCCCCCTCCAGCGACGCCGACGTAACAATAGTGCCGGGCGTGAACGACCAAGCCCTAGACCTGTCAAAGCATGTCGTCATCTCCGGGGCCTCCTGCACCACGAACTGCCTCGCACCAATGGTAAAAGTACTCCTCGACAACTTCGGACTTGTTAAAGGCTTCATGACAACCATCCACGCATACACGAACGACCAGCGGCTCCTAGACCTCTATCACAGGGACCTGAGAAGGGCTAGGGCGGCGGCCACATCGATAATCCCCACCACGACAGGTGCAGCCTCCGCCCTCCACCAAGTAATACCTGAAGTGAAAGGGAAGCTTCACGGCATTGCTATGAGGGTCCCGGTGCCGAACGGTTCTCTCACCGACCTCTCAGCAGTTCTTGAGAGGCAAGTGACGGTGGAGGAGGTAAACCAAGTGTTTAAGGAGGAGGCTATGGGTAGGATGAAGGGCATCATAGAATACACCGAGGACCCGATAGTCTCTATCGACATTATAGGCAACCCACACTCATGCATCTTCGACGCCACACAGACGCTTGTCCTCGGCGAGAGGAGCGACTTCGTCAAGGTCTTCGGATGGTATGACAACGAGTGGGGCTACAGCAACAGGCTTGTGGACCTAGTCTTGATGGTGTCTGGGCGTGGCAGGGCTAGGTGAAATCAAGTACGGGACGCTGGACCAGGTAGACGTAGTTGGAAAGCGAGTAGCCCTCAGAGTAGACCTCAACTCCACAATCGACCCCCAGACAGGGAAGATACAGCTCAACGAGCGCTTCAGGGCCCACTCACTAACAGTCAGGGAGCTGATGGATAAGGGTGCAAAACTAGTGGTCCTCGCCCACCAGGGAAGGCGGGGCGACCCAGACTTCACAGACCTGAAACAGCACGCCGAGATACTCTCAAATCTCGTTGGGAAGGAAGTGAGGTTCATCCCCGACGTTGTTGGGGCCGAGGCGATAAGCGCGATTAAAGGGCTCTCTAAGGGCGAGGCCATACTACTAGACAATGTGAGACGGCTAGAGGACGAGGACGTCGAGAAGACCCCTGAGGAGCATGCTAATAGCACGCTTCCGCGGACACTGGCCCCCCACCTCGACATCTTCGTCCTAGACGCATTCTCCGTAGCCCACCGCTCCCACTCCTCCATCGTCGGGCTCGCGGCGCTACTCCCAACCTACGCTGGCAGGGTGATGGAGAGGGAGCTCTCCGCCCTCAACAAGATGGTCGCCCTAACCAGCAAGATCGCCTTCGCCCTAGGCGGGAACAAGCCGCAAGAGTGTGTAAAGGTCCTCCAGCGATTCATAAAAGAGAGGCCAGACAGCATCCAGGCGGTATTAACTGGAGGAGTCTTGGGCCAGCTCTTCACAAAGGCACGCGGATACAACCTAGGCAGCCCGACAGAGGAGTTTTTGGCGAAGAAAAAACACGTGGAGCTCCTTGGAACGGTATCTGAGATCGACCAGAAGCTTAGAGACCGTATACTCACCCCTCTCGACTTCGCATACTCGGGTAAGGACGTCTCTAGGATGGAGGTTCTGCGCGAAGGCCTACCATGTCCCGGCGAGATACAGGATATAGGCTCAAAAACCATCCAGCACTACCGGGAAGTAATCGAGGGTCTCGAGCCAGACACGTCCGTGATAGTCAAGGGGCCCATGGGGGTTTACGAGAAACCTGAGTTCAGGAAAGGCACCCAGGCAGTCTACATGGCGCTCGCAAAGTCCCGCGCATCAACGCTCATCGGCGGAGGAGACTCCGTCACCGCCATAGAGATCCTAGGCCTCAGGCCAAGCGACTTCACCTACGTGAGCCTCGGCGGAGGAGCACTCATATCATTCCTCGCCGGCGAGCCGATGCCTGGAATACAAGTGCTCGCGAAACAGAAATAATTAGGGCCTAAAACAACACATAATATTTATTCGCGAAAAACCCACAACAAGCCTGGGGGCCGTGGTCGAGCATGGTCTAAGATGCCTGGCTTGGGCCCAGGAGGTCGTGGGTTCAAATCCCACCGGCCCCATATTTTTAATTATTGTAATAAGAAGTTGGTGGTGGGGGAGAGGATTGGGGGAGGGTTTGGTTGGGTGGCGTGTCTAGTAGTCCGCGTCTCTTGAGATATTCCTGGAGTAGTTGCTGTTTTCTTAGAGTCGTGAATCCTATTAGCCGGTAGAATCTCAACCTATCCTTCACTTTAACATAGATGCTGTATAGGTCCTTTCTCGTTTTGTAGGTCTTCCCCTGTTTTTTATCGAAGAAGGGGGCTCCTATCCTAGTATAGATTCTCGGCCCTGATGT
>CAKZUF010000023.1 GCA_937921685.1 uncultured archaeon | reverse complement strand
TCGTTCCATGGACAACTACAAAATGAGAACGTGAGTAGCAGATTCGTGGAGATAGCAAATCCTATTACTGCCGCGACCCTTGGATAAATGCCTAGAATAATCATCACGCCTATCACTGTCTCCGCAATGGTGACGGATAATGTAAGCAGTTCCCAGTGTGGGAGAAGTATTCTCAAAAGGTCGCGGTAGATTGGCAGGTAATGTCCTGCAGTGGCAGTCTGCAAGAGTTCTTTTACCCATGCCCTATTTATCCATCTCTGGCTTGAGAAGAACAGCCAAAACCCTCCTACTGCCAACCTTAATGCTAAGGACCAGACTATGACGAGGGTCGACAAGTCTTATTCAATTATCCACCATACTTAATAATATAGGTTATGAATGGCTCGTTGTAGTTAAGCAATTCTTATAAAGGGTCCTTAAATCGAGATTCATAACATGATTATCCACCAGTTCTTCATACTTTTCCTATGGGCCTCTAGTATAGCCATGCTAATTTACTTTCTCAATTATCTGTTCTTAGCGGTTGTTGCACTGTTGAAGGATTACACCCCAGCGAGGGTGCCAGTAACGGAATGGCCATCGGTCTCGATCCACATACCCATCTATAATGAGAGGTACGTCTCGGAGAGGCTGATAGAAGCTGTAGCCAAGCTCGACTACCCGCCAAGAAAACTCCAAGTCATCATAGTAGACGACTCCAATGACGACACATCCGACATAGTAGCGAAGGCGTTGCAACGACACAGTACCCAGTCGGTCGAATTTTTACATGTGAGGAGGGGTCACAGGGTCGGGTTTAAAGCCGGTGCGTTACAGGAGGCGTTAAAATACACGAAGGCGGACTTTGTGGCTATCTTTGATGCCGATTTTTTACCTGCTCCAGACTTTCTAAAGAATGTCCTACCCTACCTGCTCAGCGATGAGAGGATAGGTTGTGTACAGGTGCGATGGGGGCATCTGAATCGAAACGAATCCTTCTTGACTTCGGGACAAGCCATCAACCTCGACCTACACTTTGAGGTTGAGCAGAGGGCTAGGTCGTCTACCGGCCTCTTTCTCAACTTTAACGGGACCGCAGGGGTCTGGCGTAGAGCATGTCTAGAGGACATCGGGGGTTGGAGGCCATATCTTGCCGAGGATTTAGAGGCGAGTATAAGGGCCCAGCTCAGGGGGTGGAGGATAATCTATATTCCACACGTGTCTTGCCCCGGAGAGGTTCCACCCCAAATGGAGGCCGTCAAGAGGCAGCACCACAGGTGGGCATATGGCGCGATAGAAGTGGCCAAAGACTACCTTCTCCCCATTCTAAGATCTAGGCTTCCGGCGAAAGTCAAGATACAGGCTTTTTTCCACCTGACCAGACACATCCCCCAGCTATTGTCCCTGATGGTCCTATTACTTATGCCGCTGGCTATACTACTGTCCGTTTCTTCACCGCCCCAAAACGTTGTCTTGTCGCTTTCATGGCCGCTGCTCATGGCTAGTATGCTAGTATTCTTTGCCGGCTTCGGAAGCATTAGGTATTTCCCGAGCTTAATAGTTTTCACAACTTCTATGATCGTAAACAATTCAATAGCTGTCATCGAAGCATTATCTGGGAGGAAGAGGAGCTTCGCTAGGACTCCGAAGTTCGGAGAAGGTGATTGGCGGGGTAAGAGATATGTATTACCCCTCGACACACAGTCCTATTTTGAGCTATCATTTGGGGTGATACTAGTGGTTATGGCGCTTTTCGCAACGCTGAAAGGCCTTCTAGGGTATACGTTCTTCCTTCTACTAGCTGGTGGTTCACTGATCTATGCGGGCTCACAGTCAATAAAACACGCTCCGAAAGGTAGGCGCCCAACTACTAATAGGCTGTTAATACTTAGGATCTTAATTATAATGATGCTGGCTCTCGCGTTAATAGGAATAGTATACGGTTATTCCCAGACTTATTATAGACTTGACGTTGCTGGCGCATACTTGTCTCGAGGGTCCTCTACCGGAGAAGCTGGAGAGATCGTAAGTTATATTGAAGAGTCGCTTAAACTCCTACCCGAGTCAGGCAATCCAGTATGGATATTTCCAACCCCTAGGACTGACTTCTCCCTGATACGCCGTGACCTAGAGACGTTGAGGGAGCTTACGCTGCGTCTATCTAAGATAGGTGCTGGCTCTCCGGAGTACCAACAGGGAATCGATCAGATCAAGGACAGTCTGCAAGTTATTAATAGGCAGATAATGGAGGCGGCTCCCTTTTACCTTGTAAGCCCATCCTCACTCCTTCTCAGCGTGATGTGGCTCTCGGCATTTATCTACTTGGTTAGGCTCTATGCAAAAACGCGTAGGGAGGTGGAGGGATATAGTATAGACTATGCTGAAAACCGTTAGGGGGTGCCACAATGTATACATTTTCAGTATTTAAAAAAGAATTGGCTTCCAATATAGAATCACCGAAATTTTGGGCGATATACTTGCTATATCTCTTCAGCTCAATAGTGCTTTTCAGCTGGTATGACTTAGTAGCGATATTCGCTCTGGGAAGAGTGTCGAGAGATGGTGTGGGAAACATCGTCTTCGCTTATGAGGGCTCGCCAATCTATCCCTTTACACTTGCTGCAGCCATAATAGGTGTCTTAGGCACTGCCTACTATGTGTGGAGAGCAGTCGGCGGGTTGAAGGGCTTAGTGTTAGGGCTTGCAGTCGGTAGAGCTGCAACCCTAGCGGTTTTCGAGATCTACGAGTTCACGTTCACCGGGTTGGGCGAGGCATTTTATGGGTGGTCGGCTTGGACCATCAATTATTCAGGAGCGATTCCATGGTTCCTGCTTAAGGCAAGCTATCTCGGAGTTCTCACACCATGGCTGAGGCGCAACAACCTGAAGATCACATCAATAACGTTGCTATGTTCAGTCGTGGCATTCCTCGTGTGGGTGGCTGCTGGCTATAAGCTACCGGAATCTGGAGACCCTATCTCGTACTCGCTGAACGCCTGTACTAGGATACTATTCTCCATGATCCCGGTCGTGATTGTTAGGCGATAAATGCGAAGATGTGTTACCTCGCAACCCCATGTCGGGTTCTCTGCTGACAATTATTTTATAGCTGAGGTTGATGCTTTCTTCAGGCATTAAAATATCCACTCCCGCCCAGTCAAGCCTAGGGGGCAGTACTTCCCGCCCAATATAAGCCTCATACCCCTGAGGCAGCTCCACAGTGACGGCTACTTGCAGGACTTTAGAAAAGAGTGTGAGCCTGTTGGACCGACACCTCGCCCAAGGAGGGGGCTGGAGCGTCTTGCCTTGGACGACCACCGTGTCGAACAGCTTTCCTGAAAACTCGTTAGCGATTATCAACTTACCCGCACCGTCGACACGGGAGACGCTTAGAAGAATGTGGTTGCCTGCAAATCGGTAACAAACCTCCACCGACCCTACGCTATCCACTCTGGTATAGCGTGTCTTGACTAGCCTGCCACGCAGAACCATCAAAAGCTTGAATAGCGATGATAGCGGCGACCCGGCTTGGTAGTGCGGCGCTAAGACATCACGTATTGCTCTGTGAAGCATAGTCACATCGAGAGCCCCCACATATTTCTTCGAGATACCGTTCAGTTGATATAGTCTAGAGACTGTGTCTCCGACTATCTTGTCTGTGTGGTGTAGTGGGAAGTATGTCACTCCCCTCCTTCTAGCAACCACGCCTCCTATTCCAACCCCCTCACCCGCCAGGTCGAGGTTTCCTAGCCTCAGTCCTAGGCCCCGCGAGACACCGGCTATCTCCATTCTATCACCGCCTCTTGGAAGCAAGTAGGCATAGACTCCTCCACCAACGGGAATAGACCACTCCTCAGCTATCATTTGTGGCAGCATAATTGAGTAATAAACCAAGTATTATAAGCTAATTCGCCGACATAGTGTATCAATGGGTATAGATCTGATGCTTATCTTCCCATATTTTTATGATGGAAGGTCTAGGCACTGGCAATTTCCCCCTCTCGGTATAGGTTATATAGCATCATATGTCAAGATGCAAGGCTATAGGGTAGCCATTCTAGACTGCACATTTTTATCTTATGAAGAGGCGGTGAAAAAGATAGAATCCGCCAGGCCCAGAGTCGCTGGCATATACAGCATGCTTTCGATGGTGAAGCAGGCTAAGCAGCTCGCCAAAGTATGTAGAGAGTTTTCAGAGGCTGTTATCGCCGGCGGCCCCATGCCTTCAGCGTATCCCCAGATTTTTCTCGAGGATTTTGACATAGTTGTCCAAGGTGAGGGAGAGCTGGCTGTCTCGGAGATTCTAGATAAGCTAGACGGGAGGGGCGAGCCTAAATTAGGGAATGTGAAGGGGCTGTGGCTAAATGGCAGATTCAACGGCGGCAAAAAATCGTATACTGGCCCGAGGAGACTGATCAGCAACCTAGACATCCTCCCCTTTCCAGCACGTGAGCTCTATGATAATGAGAAATACAAAGAGTACTATAGGCGAAACTACAAATATACTATGATATCGATGGTAGCAAGTAGGGGCTGCCCTTTCAGCTGCGACTTTTGCTGGAGGCCCGATTACGGCAGGGTATACCGGTATAGGTCTCCAGAGAACATAGCTGAAGAGATGGAAGAAGTTAGAAATAAGTGGGGATATGACAGGATCTGGTTTGCTGACGAGATTTTCATTGTAAATAAAAAACACGTTGTCCGGCTGTGCGATGAGATAGTTAGACGCGGAATCGATATTGAGTGGGAGTGCCTATCCAGGGTTGATCTTTTCGATTCTGAGTTAGCGCGGAAATTAAGAAGGGCGGGATGTTATAAGGTCATATTCGGTTTAGAATCCGGCGACGACTATGTTCTCAACAACTTGATGAATAAGAGGATTAGGGTTTCACAATCTGTGGCTGCCGTTAAAGCAGCGAAGAGTGCCGGAATCAAAGTAGGGGCCTTCTTCATACTAGGTTACCCTGGAGAAAGCAATGAATCAATGCTGAAGACAATTAAGCTCGCCTCTTCACTCCCACTTGACTATTTCAGCATGACGATACCTTACCCTCTCCCGGGAACGGGCCTTTATGAGAGGGTCAAGGATAGGATGGATACTTTCGAGTGGGAGAAGCCTATTCAAGGCTGGGACCACAAGCTACTGTTTAAACACGATTTCTCACTCGAGAAGCTTAAGTATGGCATATGGAAGGCGAGATTTCAATGGAGGATGCGGAGAAAACTAGGACCGCTATACTGGCTATTCAAGCCTTATGAGCTATATACAGATTGGAGGTTTAAGTCGATGAAGTAACTAGTTTGCCGTCCAGTCTAACATACTCTAGAGATGCTGCGATAAGTGTGATGTTCTGTGGGAGAGCCAGTGGGTAGCCCGCCACTATTGTGAAAAGTGTGAGTAACGCCGCTGAGATTATCCCTGTAGCCCTGTGGAGCCTGTCGGAGACCAGCATAACAGCTAAAGCTAACTCGACGGCGAAGATGAGGTAGACAGTAGTGTCAAGCCCAAAGATGGAGGCGACCAGTAATGCTGAACTGTTCTCAGTAATGTAGTGTTTAAAGTGTGCTGGGTTTCTGTAGGCGTCTAGACCCCACTCAAAAAACGGATAGGCTATACCACCCCTAAAAAGTAGGCCCAGTAGCCCAGCGAGCCATGAGTTTTCCTCTGAGAGGCGGGACACCCTAGGAATCGATACAAATGTCACGAATGCGGATAGGGCCGCTATCCCAACCGTCTGCGGCTCTGCTATAGGTTCAAACGGCTTCACCATGAGGGCATAGTAAGTTGCGGTGGCGCACATTGCCAGACCCGCCCAGCGAGTAGCCCTGAATGGGTATATGAGTGCAATGCCTATCGACCAGTGCAAAATAAACATTATGAGTGGGTGAGGGAGCCTGTGATGGAGGGATAATCTAGGATCAAACAGAAACGCGAGCCCCCATAACAAACTAGTAGCCGATAGGCCTAGTACTGTTGGCCTCAAGTCGCATCGCTCTATATATTTCACGGATAAAGGAAAGGTAAAAAATAATCGAAACGCTGGTGCGGGCCAGCAGTCTATACCCGTCGAATGGCCATGTCGTGTTGTATATGTCCACTGTCACACTCGGCCACAATGGATAGAGGAGCTGGGGGACTGAGAAGTTAAGTATGGAGTATGCTAGGAGTGTCAGCCATAATGTCCGCCTTGCAGGCCTCCCAGTCGCGAAGTGTAGAAGTACGAGTGGCAGGATGAGGTTCTGCTCAGAGACGTGAGGGCGCCCGAGTATGAAAAGGGACGAATAAGCAAGCGCGATGTGCCAGAGCCTGTCCTCATGTATAGGAGCCTTGATAAGGAGGCGTATTGATGCAGCAGAGAAGACTAGAAGCCAGACAATTCCTAGGAGGGTTGTATCGACCCCATAGCCTCCGTAACTCCACCCATACCAGTACTCTAAGATGTTGAGGGGTGATACTCCACCAGCCTGTCTCAGCCAGTTCGCTGCACCCGCCAATGGAGTAGATAGGCTCCACCCCAATAATAGGAAGGGGGTAGAGAAGATGGCGAGTGATAGGAGGCAGGTTAGAAACAGGTAAGGAACACCTCTCCTGAGCCCCATGGATGATGCAGCTAATGGCACAAGCCCGACGGCTAAGGGCTTTATGTTTAGAGAGATGGAGAAAAGGACTGCTGATATGATGGGCCTTCTCCTACTGAATAGGGCTAAAAGCGCGACCAGTGTAGCCAAGGAGTCCGGCTTCCCCCACAAAACGGTAATGACAACTATCAGCGGATTTGTAAGATAAAAAAAGGGGCCTTCCAATCCTCGCTTCAACAAGAGTAGGGAGAGAAAGACATTTGCCAATAATACCGGGACCTTCATAAAGATGTTAAAAACGAATATGTCTCCTCCGGACGCGGCGTAAACCATCCCGAGGAAGAGCGGCCACAGAGGAGTCTCCCCTATCCCCTGTACTTGGGATGGATAAGATAGGTTATGGAAAATGCCGCCTTCGTAGGGGCTAATCCCCTCAGCAACATTTTTGCCCGCCACATACCCGACTATAAGATCGTAGCCGTGGGACGTGAAAGGTAGGGCTAAGGCCTGTAATATAAGCGCCGCAAACAAAGTTGTGCGTTTGTCAAGGATTAATCCCCGCATTTAGACCAGCTGCACATCATCTCTACAAAATAATATTTTAATGCATCAACATCTTTCTGGTAGTTCTGGATTTTAAAGAGCGTCAAGAGAATAACTCATTTTTCCATTTGCAGAGACTTCTAACCTAATTACTCACTACAGCCCAATAATCTATAATCTCGAGCATTCTGTCTACCCCGGCATATCGCTTAATGGTTGTAAAGTGAGGATTGGTGTTGGTCAGCAACTTTTATAACCTATCACATAGGTGTTTTCAAAGCTTGAGACGCCTTAAGGCTACTATACTCATATTTTTACTGGCATCAGTTATACTCAGTGGAATAATACTGGCATATGATGGGTTGTTATGGCTAGACAACCCGAAAACCGGACACGCGTATGGATTGATATTCCTTGTCGTGGTTGATGTCATTTTTATCGCTTCTCTGCCACTGGCACCAGCGAGGCGGCGCCTCTATTCAGCCTTGACCTTCTGGGTCGGGCTCAAAATACTGCTTCTACTCCTGAACCCGCTGACAGGACCGCAGATCGGCATATCCCCATCCGAGTTTGCCGCGTACCTTTTCGGCCTAGCCCCCATATCTTCCCCAGAGTGCCCCCTCGAGTGTCCCCCGCTCAGATTCACGTATCTAATACTCTTGTTGGTCCACATACCATTACTCTATGGCTCTGCAAGGCTCAGGAAAAAAGTATAACCGCAAAATGGTTTGAAACAGGTGTGAAAGTAATTGTAAACGGCTGAGACAGGGAACATGGCATATTATCTCGGAGAAAATGCGGGAATTTGTCGAGGCGTGTCGGCATAGGTGTTGTGAGAGAGGTCTGCTGTTAAGGTCTATTATTGGGCCACAATTCGGTTTAAGAGGAGGCTCAGTAAACTTATGAGCGGCTTGGTCTGTGGGAGGGAAGTAGGTCTGCGGCCGTGGTCTAGCCTGGACTAGGACGTGGGCTTTCCGAGCCCAATACCCGGGTTCAAATCCCGGCGGCCGCACTTCTTCCAATAATATAGTGGTTAGCTAGTTAGCAGCACTTGCCTAGCCTCACCCTTCATAAAAGGGGTTATAGAATCTTTAAAACGGGTCTAGGCTTGTTAAAATTTTTGCAGGATTTTAAAACTTATATGTGTCGGAAATGTGTTGTGATGTGCAGAGAATTGGTGGACGGTTTTTGAGTAAGAAATATTTTAGGAGGGACGAGATAGTGGGTAAAGACATTATATCGGATGCTGCTGTTAGGCTTGGAATAGTCAAGGACATCGGATATGACCCCCAGGGAAGAATCGTTCTGATATATGACAGGCCGGGTGAGGGGGGAGAAGAGGCAATACCGTCATCTCAAATAATTGCTTTGGGGGACGTGGTTCTCGTCAAGTCAGCCGGCTTGGAAAAGACTCCGCCTCCAGTGAAGATTTGCCCCAACTGTGGAAAGGAGAATGCGCCTGACTTGCTGTACTGTACTAGTTGCGGCTCGAGGCTTGGAGGGTGAAAAGGGATGAAGCTTGAAGAAAATTTAGGAGATGCATACAACTACACTGTCAAGTTATTCAGAGAGATTGGAAGACTCGCAATCCTCATAGTTCTGAACATAATACCGATAGTAAACTTCATTGTGGTTGGATACTTCGCTAGGGTTGTCAGAGAGTCCCCTAGAGGCGAGGCTCCGCCTCCGCTTGAGAAGTATGGAGAGCTCTGGGTCGACGGTGCAAAAATATTCATCGTCTCACTAGTCTACATGATAGTGCCTATCGTATTGGTCTCTGTTGGGGCAGCCTCGGCGATAGTTTCTGGCGTGCTATTCCCTTTCAGCGGGCTCGGAATCATTGGTAGCACGCTAGTAGTAATAGGGTTAGTCCTTGCATTCTTCATAATGATAATAGCTCTGATGGCGATAGTCCACATGGCTAAGACTGGTAGACTTGGGTCGGCATTCGACTTCAACCAAATATTCTCAAAAATCAGGGCCATTGGCTGGCCAAACTACATTCTCTGGATAATCATAATATTTGTGATAGGTCTGGTACTGGCTGGGCTTTCACTCATACCATTCATCGGCTGGCTCATATCCCTCATTGTCTCGCCTGTCTTCATGGTCTTCGTGGGTAGGTCAGCCGCGAACATGTACGAGTCAGCACAGGCTCCACTCACAGCAATACCGTCTCCGCCACCTCCACCGCCTCCACCACCCCCCGGAGCCCCGCCTACAGCAGCTCCTATAGGAGGCCTTTTCTGCGGCTACTGCGGAAACCCGCTCCAACCCGGCGACAAGTTCTGCGGCAAGTGCGGAAAACCAGTAAGATAGTCTGCGTAGTAAAAGGTTTTTTCGAGATATGTTGAGACTAGTTCTATTCAGCCTATTTCCCATACCTGGGGATGGCCTAGGTCAGCGGCCCATCATTAAAACCCATAATAGGCCCCTCCAACGCTGGCTAGGGTTCTCAACCTCCTCAAGGATTAATAGAAGCTTATTCCATGCTTGTATTGCCGGCGGGCAGGGTATTGCTGGCCAGATTGCCGGCGTAGCTCAGCCTGGCAGAGCGCGGGACTCATAATCCCGTCGCCGTGGGTTCGAATCCCACCGCCGGCATTTTTATTACAAAATTTTCTCTGAATATGAGTATGCGTGAAATAGCTTTTTGAGGGTTATCGTGCGGCGTCTCTTAGAATTGTGGCCAGTTCTTGGGCGTCGAATAGGCTGCCCTGTACCTTGACGCGGCCGGCGAAGAAGAGCTGCACGGGGTCCACGGTCCCCTTTATGATTCCTGCTAAGTCTTCGTCTTTGGCTATTATCGTGGCTACTGGGTTGCTTGTCTCTCCTTCCACCACCTTTAGGACTCCGTTGACGACCTCGAGGTAATAGGGCGGGGCGTCTGATGGCTTGAACTGGAAGGTCTTAACCATCCTCGCTGTCCGCATCTTTATCAGGGGCTTCTCGGAAGCTATTGCGACGAGTTCGCGGAGTGCTGATAGAGACTTGTTAGCCACGTGATATCCACATCAAACTAGCTATATATCCGTTATTATTGCTTTCAAACCCCGCTACAATAATCTTAAAAAACATCGGAGTGTGGTGGTTGGGGCATGAAGGTCGCCCTAGCCTATAGCGGGGGGCTCGACACGACAGTATCAATCCCCTGGCTGAAGGAGAGGTATGGCGCAGATGTAATAACAGTGACGGTCGATGTAGGTCAGAGCGAGGACTTCGACGAGATTGAGGAGAGGGCGCTCTCCGCCGGCGCGTCAAAACACTTTTTCATAGATGCGAAGAAAGAATTCGTAGAACAATATATCAAGCCGTGCATCAAGGCGAACGGGCTATACGAGGATGAGTATCCGCTCGGGACTGCGCTGGCTAGGCCGCTCATCGCCTCAAAGGTGGTCGAGATTGCTTTGAGGGAGGGGTGCGAGGCTGTTGCCCACGGATGTACTGGGAAGGGAAACGACCAGCTGAGGTTCGATACCACGATATCGGTCTTGGCGCCTCAGCTGAGAATCATCGCTCCGATCAGGGAGTGGGATCTGAGCAGGGACGAGGAGATCGAGTATGCAAAGACTAGGGGTTTGAAGCTGGACTTTAGGCAGAGCAGGTTCAGCATAGACGAGAACCTCTGGAGCCGCTCAATCGAGGCAGCCGAGCTGGAGGACCCCTGGGTCAAGCCGCCCTACGAGGCCTTCAAATACGTGGTTAACCCTCAACACGCACCCGACAAGGTGGAGGTCGTTGAGATAGACTTCGAGAAAGGGGTTCCCGTGGGGCTTAATGGGCGGGACATGCCGCTAGGCGAGCTGATACATGAGCTCAACATACTCGGTGGGCGCACTGGCTTCGGAGTCATAGACCATATAGAGGATAGGGCGGTGGGGATAAAGTCTAGGGAGGTCTACGAGGCTCCAGCAGCACTCATACTCATCAAGGCCCATAAAGACTTGGAGAAAATCACACTCAACGGCAAGACGCTATCCTTTAAGGCCCTGGTCGAGAGGGTGTGGAGCCAGATGGTCTACCAGGGCTTCTGGCTGGACCCGCTAATGGACGCGCTCCACGCCTTCCTAGATGCTACACAGGAGAATGTTACGGGGCGTGTGAAGATGGAGCTCTATAAGGGGTCGGCCAGGATTGTCGGCAGAATGGCTGAGAACCCCCTCTACTCCCACGAGATAGCAACATATACTAAGGGGAGCGTCTTCCAGCAAAGGGCTGGTGAGGGCTTCAGCAAGATCTGGGGGTTGGACACGGTGATAAGTGCAACGCGGCTGGCGAGGCGGAAATCCAGCTGAGAGCTACTTCTCCCTTCTAAGACCTTCGTGGGGGACCGTCAAGACCTCGGCGGGAAACTTGGTCGAGATTATTTTAGCAACCTCCTTAGCCCTGTTTTGAGGCGCTATCGCGATGACGCATCCCCCTCCACCGGCTCCAGTCAGCTTTGCACCCAAGGCCCCTCCCTTAAGCGCATACTCGACGGCCTCGTCCAGCGTCTTATTCGAGACTCCAATCGTCTTAAGCAGGTTGTGCTGAATCGTAAATAGGGAGCCGAGCCTCTCAAACCTGAGATTCCTCAGCGCGACCTCCATCTCAGCAGCAACCTCATCATTCACCAGTCTAAGCCTGTCGAATACGTTGATGAACTGTTCTCTGAGTGTTGAGACCTGTTTGACGATGCTGCCAGTCCTCCTGCCCTTCTTCGTGCTCACAAGTATGATGTTGAATTTCTCGCCGACGGGGATGGGTCGCGGCCGCTCCCCCCTGACATAGGATATGAACCCCCCTGTCAGAGACGCAGCCAAGTCCACACCCGAAGCCCTGTAATGTATCTCAGACTCAGAAATTGAGGCAATCTCTAAGACCTCGGACTGATTAGCCTCATGACCAATCGCGGCTAGGCAGGCAGATGCTACGGCGAGTGATACTGAGGCCGAGGATCCGAGCCCCATCCCCCTGGGAATCTGGGACTTGATGACGATGGAGAATCCCTTGACGCCATACATCTCGGATATACGGTCAATCATTATCTTGAGGGGGCGCAGCCTCGTAGGCGCGCTCTCATCCGAGCTCTTAACCAGCTTATCCCCCCTCCAAACCGCCGATATCTTTGCATCATGCGACTCTATTGACAATAGCGAGTCGTTCCTACGAGTCACCGTGGCGTAGGCCCTCTTCGGAATCGCACATGCAATTGCCCTGCCGCCGTAGACGACATAGTGTTCACCGCAGAATATGACCTTGGCGGGTGCCGAGTATGTTACAGACTCCATACTAGTCTCTCTAACCTGCTATTATGTCGCCACTAAATATATATTAAATTTTAGGCTTTAGGTGGGTGAAATATCAATTTATTGAATGGTTGTTGGTTAGGTGTTAAAAGTTTTATAATACGCGCTGAAAGGACGGGGCAGTGAGCGGCCCAGTAGCCTGCCTTGACATAGACTATTTCTACGCGCAGGCTGAAGAGCTCCGGAACCCGGGCGTCCGGGACAAACCCGTAGTCGTCTGCGTCTACTCCGGCAGGACACCGGACTCTGGGGTGGTCGCCACCAGCAACTATGTGGCTAGGCGGTACGGTGTGAGGTCTGGGATTCCCATTAGGAGGGCCAAGGAGCTTCTACGCAACGTGGAGGCCGCCTTCCTCCCAGTCGATATGCCCTACTACTCCGAGCTCTCCCGCCAAGTCTTCGAGATAGCCGGCGAATACGCAGACGTAATTGAGGTGGCGAGTATTGATGAGGCGTTTCTGAGCTTGGTGGAGGCAGCGGCAGGCTCCTTCGAGAATGCCGCCAACCTGATGGCGTCTTTGAAAAAGGAGATAAGAGAGAGGACTGGTCTGACCTGCAGTATTGGGATTGCGAAGAACAAGCTATTGGCTAAGATGGCTGCCGACGACTCTAAGCCGGACGGCCTTCTCGTCATAAGGCCCGGGACAGAGGAACAGTACCTAAAGCCCAAGCCCGTAGAGGATATACCATACATAGGTGCGAAGACGGCTAAGAGGCTCCGGGAGATGGGGATAGAAACGATAGGCGACCTAGCCAACACTCCGTCAGATAGGCTTATCAAGGTTTTCGGATTCAGTGTTGGACGGTTCATCTACCTTGCAAGCCGAGGAGAGTATTCTGAGAAGGTGACCCCAAGGGGTGAGGCGAAACAATTGAGCAGAATGGTTACGCTGAAGCGTCAGACTATGGACGAGGCTGAGATATGGGAGCAGCTGGCGAGGGCTGTCCGCGAACTACATAGAAGGGTTGTCGAACTAGGCTACGGGTTCAGAGGCGTATCTGTAATAGGCGTTACGAGGGGGATGAAGCCTGTTACCAAGAGCATGGCCCTCCCACACCACACGCAAGAGATAGCCGAGTTGGAGAACGTCTCCAGACAGCTCCTAAGGTCTCTCTTAAGCGGCCTCGAGGATGAGCTTCGAAGGATAGGTGTCAGGGTCTACGAACTGAGTAGCGAGAAGGGCCAGAGCCGGCTCACCGACTTTTGACCCATGCATGGGTTTCAGAAAAGGGTCTCGAAGAGGATGATAAGCGCTGCAGCGGCTAGGCCAGCCCCTATCATCTGGCCCGCGGTTTTAAGCACATTTATCCCAGCGGCCCGCCCGACTATCGCGCCCGACACCAGTAGTAGAGCTGCAGTGACTGCGAGGGAGGATATCAGCCCATACACTGTCTCACCTCCCAGGTAGGTAGTTATCATGTACGGTAGTGAAACCGTCAGCAGCGCCGCTACCGGTGAAAGCGCATTAACTAGCGCGACAAGCAGCACGGCTATAGAACCCACCCTAGTGTGTAGGGTGTTTCTCAGGGCTGTGAGCGTCGCCAGCTCAAGCCTCCTTATCCTGGCCTCCTGCTCAGCCCTCTCCGAGATTAGAGCGCCGGTCCAACCCGAGATAACCATTGCAATGACTACGGCGACAACTGTCTGTGCGATAACCCTGAACGGGTGGGGGCCGGAGAGGTGGAGGCCGAAGACCAGCCCTACACCCACCATAGCCCCGTCAAAGACCTGGAGAGAGAAATACCGTCGAGCAACACCGCGCGTCTCTGTGACCGCGAATACAGTCTTTAAACGGCTGCGAAGCCAGCCGAAAACCATCCCAGACCACTACCTCTTGCGCTCAACCTTCTCCACAACAGTGGCGTCGATACTATGTATGGCCCCGCCCAAAGCCTTAATCGCCTCGCCTATCACCTCCACATCCAAGTCATTGCCATCGATGATCAGCTTGACCGTCTCTGTCTCCGCATCCATCTCGAGGACTGAGGAGTCAACCCTCTTCACCCCCCGGACCCCTGCCAGCCTCTTACTAAACTCAACAATATCCGGCTGGTGAGGCTTCA